>CALWYA010000066.1 GCA_944385645.1 uncultured Oscillospiraceae bacterium | reverse complement strand
CGTGTTCGGCCACGGCTGGCTCCTCCTGGACGGGGGCAAGATGTCCAAGTCCAAGGGCAACGTGGTGGACCCCTATATCCTGGCGGAGAAGTTCGGGGTGGACGCCCTGCGGTTCTTCCTCATGCGCACCTTCCCCTTCGGCTCCGACGGCAACTTCTCCAACGAGCTGCTCATCCAGACCATCAACACCGACCTGGCCAACGACCTGGGCAACCTGGTGTCCCGGACCACCGCCATGGCCCAGAAGTACTTCGGGGAGCGCCTGCCCGCCGGATGCGGGAGCTGGGGCGAGCCCCAGGACTGCGACCGGGCGCTGAAGGAGCTGGCCGCCGGCCTGCGGGGCCGGTATGAGGAGGCCATGGAGCAGTACGCCCCCCACAAGGCCCTGGAGGAGGTCTTCCAGGTCATCCAGCGGGCCAACAAGTATATCGACGAGAACGCCCCCTGGGCCCTGGCCAAGGACATGGAGGCCAACGGCCTCCGGCTGGCTCACGTCCTCTATAATCTGCTGGAGGCCACCCGGGTATGCGCCATCCTGCTGACCCCCTTCATCCCCGACAGTTGCGGGAAGATCTTCGCCCAGATCGGCGCCCCCGAGGGGGCCCGCACCTGGGAGAGCGCCGCCGCCTGGGGCTCCCTGCCCGAGGACGCCGCCGTGGCCAAGGGGGAGAACCTCTTCCCCCGGCTGGATCTGGAGCAGGCCCTGGCTGAGCTGGAGGCCGCCGAGGCCGAGGCCCGGAAGGCCGCCCTGCCCGCCGTGGAGACCGAACCCCAGCTCACCGAGAAGGTGGACTTCGACACCTTCTGCAAGAGCGACTTCCGGGCGGTGAAGGTGAAGGACTGCCAGGCGGTGAAGAAGTCCAACAAGCTGCTGCGCTTCACCCTGGACGACGGCACCGGCACTGACCGGCAGATCCTCTCCGGCATCGCCATGTGGTACAAGCCCGAGGAGCTGGTGGGCAAGACCCTCATGGCCATCGTCAACCTGCCCCCCCGGAAGATGATGGGGCTGGAGTCCAACGGCATGCTCATCTCCGCCGTCCACACCGAGCGCGGGGAGGAGAAGCTGAACCTCCTCATCCTGGACGACGCCATCCCCGCCGGCGCCAAGATGTGCTGAAACTCGAAACCACGGCCCCCGCGCACGCTGTGCGCGGGGGCCGTTTCCTGTCCCGCCCCTTCGGGGCGGGTATTTTTTTATCCGGAAGTTGTACGCCGCCGTGCACCCCGGAGGCGGTCCCGGCCCCCTATGGAGGGGGGAGAGACATGGACTATACGGCCCTGGCGGTGGCCGGGATGAGCCTGGTGGGCACCCTGGCGGGCACCTTCGGGGGCATCCTGGTGGCCAACAAGCTGACCGCCTACCGTCTGGAGCAGCTGGAGCGCAGGGTGGGGGAGCACAACAAGCTGGTGGAGCGCACCTATAAGCTGGAGGGACAGATGGTGGAGGTCCAGCACGACATCCGGGATCTGAAGGCGGAGAGGGGGTGAGGGAGATGGAGGAGGTCTGGAAGCGGCTGGGCAATCTGCTGACCATCAAGAGCATCGTGACCCTGGCGCTGACGGCGGTGTTCGCCTGGCTGACCTGCGCCGGCCAGGTGAGCGCCGACCAGTTTTTAACGGTGTTCACGGTGGTCGTCGCCTTCTATTTTGGGACCCAGGCGGAGCGGTCCGCCCAAAAAAAGAGTTAGGAAAAGGGGAATGACACCATGAAATGCAGCGAGTATCTGTGGAAATATCTCGACCTCCAGGCCCGGATGGGCAAGACCGGGGGCTGGAGCCCCGAGCGGACCCAGGGGGAGCTCCGGCTGGCCATGGAGGCCAACGGGGACACCCGGATCGTCTCGGACACCACTGGCGAAGCCATGACCGAGCGAGAGGCCCGCTCCGTCCTGGGCCGCAATGAGAAGGCCCTGTGGGACGCCTACCGGGACGGGAGCCGCGCCCGGTTTGCGCTGATCGTCACCGGCCAGCAGGTGCGCGACGACGCGTACCACGCCGAACAGGCGGAGCAGGAGGGGGAGGGGAAGTGACCCTCTACCGGCAGTTCCTCACCCGCAACGACTGCTGCGCCGCCGGACGGACCATCACCCCCCAGGGGGTGATGGTCCACTCCACCGGGGCCAACAATCCCAAGGTAAGCCGGTACGTCCCCGGGGACGAGGTCCTGGGGGTCAACCGGAACGGCAACCACTGGGACCGGCCGGGGGTGGACAAGTGCGTCCACGCCTTCGTGGGGAAGATCGCCGACGGGAGCGTGGCCGCCGTCCAGACCCTGCCCTGGGACCGGCGGGGGTGGCACGCGGGGACCGGGACCTCCGGCCGGTCGGCCAACGACACCCACATCGCCTTCGAGATCTGCGAGGACGGTCTGGACGATCCGGACTACTTCGCCGCCGTCTACCAGGCGGCGGCGGAGCTCACCGCCCTGCTGTGCCGGCGGTACGGCCTGGACCCCCTGGCCGACGGAGTGGTGATCTGCCACCAGGAGGGGTACCGGCGGGGCGTGGCCTCCAACCACGCCGACGTGCTCCACTGGTTCCCCAGGTTCGGGAAGCGCATGGACGACTTCCGGGCGGCGGTGGCCGCCCTGGTCCGAGAGGAGGATGACCCCATGAGCTACGAGCAGTGGGTCCAGTACATGGACCGCTACCGGGCCGAGCTGGCCGCCCAGGCGGCCAGCCCCTGGGCGGAACCGTTTATCCGGGCAGCCGTTGACGCCGGCCTGATGGCCGACGCGGACGGCTCCATCCAGCGGCCCCGGGACTTTGTGACCCGGGAGGAGCTGGCCACCGGCCTGGCGGCGGTCAGGCACGAGACATGACAACAGCGGCGGCTGCGCTTGCAGCCGCCGCTTTTTTATTCGGCCAGCGCCCGGACCCTCGGCCGGATCAGGCGCAGGTAGAGCCCCGCCGCCGCCAGACAGGCCAGGACCTCGGCGCACAGGAAGGACAACCACACCAGCCCGGGCCGCAGGGCCAGGAACAGGGCGGCGATGGGCAGCAGCAGGACGATCTGCCGCAGAAGGGAGACCAGCAGGGACAGCCCCGCCCGGCCCAGGGCCTGGAAAGAGGCGGACAGGATGATGGTGGCCGCCCCCACGGGGAAGGCCAGAGCAGTCATGGTCAGGGCTGGGCCGCCCATGGCGATGGCCTCCGCCCCTGCCCGGAAGCAGTAGTGCAGCAGCGGGGAGGCGGCCAGGGCCAGAAGGGCGGCGCCCGCCGCCCCCACCCCCGCCGACAGGAGCAGGCTGAACCGCACCGCCCCGGTGATCCGGCCCGGGGCCCGGGCCCCCCAGTTGTAGCTGACAATGGGGATCAGGCCGTTGCTCACCCCGAAGATGGGCATGAACACGAAGGACTGGATCTTGAAGTACACCCCCAGCACAAACACCGCCGTCTGGGACCAGGGGGTGAAGAGCTGGTTGAGGCCCAGGGACATGAAGCTGGACAGGGACTGCATCACGGCGGCGGGGGCGGCGGTCCGGAGCAGCTCGGCGGAGATGGCCCCGCTGGGCCGGAAGCCCCGGAAGGAGACCCGGAACTCCCGGCGCACCCGCCACAGCAGGACAAAGCCGATGGCTGCCCCGGCGATCTGGCCGATCACCGTGGCCACCGCCGCCCCGGCCACCCCCATGTCCAGGGCGAAGATGAAAATGGGGTCCAGCACGATGTTCAGCAGGGCCCCGGACCCCTGGACGATCATGAAGCCGGCGGGGTGGCCGGTGGTCTGGAGGAGCCGCTCGGTGAGGAACTGCATGCACATGCCGAAGGACCAGCCGCAGCAGATGGTCAGGTACTCCGCCCCCGCCCGGGCCACCGCCGGGTCGCCGGTGGACAGGTGGAAGAACGTCTCCGTCCCGAACAGGGCGAAGGCCAGGAAGAGCAGCCAGCAGGCCCCGTAGAACAGAAAGCCGTGGCAGGCCACCTGATTGGCCTCCTCCCCCTTCCCCTCCCCCAGCCGCCGGGCGAAGGAGGCGTTGAAGCCCACCCCCACGCCGGTGCAGAAGGCCACCATCATCAGCTGGACGGGGTAGGCGTAGCTGAGGGCCAGGAAGTCCAGGTCGCTCACCTGGGCCACATAGATGCTGTCCACCAGGTTGTACAGGGCGCTGATGAGCATGGAGGCCATGATGGGGGCGGACATGGTGAGCACCAGCCGGTCCACCGGCATGGTGCCCAGGATGTTCCCCCCGTCCCGGGGGGCGCTCACAGGCGCGCCTCCCCGGCCAGGGGCCGGAGGTACCGCAGGTCGGTGCACACCGTGTCCGGGGGCAGGGGGACCTCCACCCGGGCGCCGTCCCAGGCAAAGCCGTGGCGCTCATAGAACCGCCGGGCCCCGGGGTTCTCCTCCAGCACGTACAGCAGACAGCCGGGGCAGCCCAGACCAGCCAGCCGCCGGACCATCTCCTCCAGCAGCCGCCCGCCGTACCCCTTCCCCGTCTCCCCCGGGAGGGTGTACAGGGAGATGATTTCCCCCCAGCCCGCGAAGGCCCGGTTGTCGAAGGCGCACAGGCTCCCGTCCCGCCCCGCGTCCAGGCGGGCCGGGCCGCAGCTGCCCCCGCACACCGGCTCCCCGTCCGCCAGGAGCAGCAGGCCCTGGTGCGCCCCCGTCCGGAAGCCCTCCCGGAAAAAGGGGACCCACCGGTCCTCGGTGATCTCCCGGTCCAGATAGTCCTGGGGGATCACCCCCCGGTAGGCCGCACGCCAGGACAGGGCATGGATGCGGGACAGGGCGGCAAAGTGCGCCTGGGTCCCGGCCTGGATGATGGTGATGTGCTCCATGGGATCGCCTCCCTTTTTCTGGCTCCAGCATAGCACACCGGGGCGCAATCCGCAAGGGAAACCGGGAAAAGCCGGCCGCAGGCGCGGCCGGCTTCGGCGATCCAGCTTACGGCTCCGCTTCCGCCCAGATCCCCTCCGCGGCGGTGACCGCCCCGTCCACCACGGTGAGCCGGTAGAGGTCCGGGTAGTGCCCGCTGGACAGCCCGGAGGTGTAGGCGCTCAGCCCCTCCTGAATCACGCACCCCTCCGCCCGGGGCAGGCGGTACACGGTGTGATCGCCGTCCGGCCCAATCTCGGAGCAGGGGTCCACCCAGACGTCCGTGTCGTTCCAGGACAGGGTCCCCAGCATGTCCACGCCCCCCGCCGCGTACACGTACCCGCAGTAGCCGGTGAAATCCAGGTCGGCTGCCGACAGGTCCAGCTGGGAAGCGCGCTCCAGGCAGATCTCCACCGCCTCGCCGTCCCGGTTGACCAGCACATACCCCCGCAGGCCGGCCTGGGACATCCCCAGGGTGTGCTGGAGGGTGGTGGGGTTCAGGGAATAGGTCTCCCCCTCGTAGCTGTGGAGCAGGGCTACATTCTCCCACAGAGGCGCGGTCTCCCGCTCCAGCTCCCCCATCTCCGCCCAGAAGCCCTCCGGGTCGTCCCACTGTTCCGGCGTCATGGGGATGTAAGTGACGTTCCGATCCTCCAGGTCCACGCTCTCGATCCAGGCCCAGTGGCCCAGCACGGCCCTGGATGGATCGTCCACGGGCTCCTCCGCCGGAGGGGGCCCGGAGGTCTGACAGCTCACCAGCGACCCGGACAGCACCATGACCGCCGCGGCCAGGGCCAGCACCGCCCCGCCCCCTCTTCTGGGGGTCTGGTCCATCATGGCCCGGAACCGGGCGAACACCTCCCGTTTGCTGCCGGAAAACCCGGTGGTCAGGCCGGAAAAGCTCCGGCCCCGCCCGGTCATCTGGTCCAGGATGGCCCGGCCGTAGGCCCGGCGGGCCTCCTCGTCCCGGCCCCGGAGCAGGTCCCAGTCACAGCACAGCTCCATGTCCCGCCGGGCGGCGCGCACCATAAGCCACACCAGGGGGTTGAACCAGTGGAAGCACCGGGCCAGGGTGAGGAAGGCGAGATAGCCCACATCCCCCCGCTTCAGGTGGGTGAGCTCGTGGTCCAGGGCGGCCTCCCGGCTCCCCTCCGGCAGGGTCTCCGGGAGCAGGATCACCGGATGCCAGATCCCCATTTGCACGGGGGCGCGGAGCCCGGGACAGCGGTACAGCGCCGCCTCCCGTTTGCAGTCCACCCGCCGCCGGGCCTCCTCCAGGGCCGTCCGGTCGTCCTCGTCCGCCGGGCGGCTGCGCCGGAGCAGCCGTCTCCGGCTCCCGCGGCAGCGTGCCAGGACCAGGACGATGCTGAGGAGCACGGCGGCGTAATACGCCCCCATGGCCACGCCCGTCCAGTGGACGGTGTAGGTGGTCTCCTCCCCCACGGTGACCGTACGAAGGAAGTCGTTGTCCTCAATGAACACTTCTTCCCCCGATTCGTTCTCATAGTGGACATGGTGGCGGCTCCATTCCTGTTCCCCGCTGAGAATCGTTCTCGATGCGCCGCCTCCGCTGCCGCTGCCCGCCGCCTGGACACGCTGCCAGTCCTGGTCATAGGCGCTGTACCGGTCATAGGCGTTGTCCTCCACCACCTGGGGCACCGGCAGCTGGATGGGGGCGGGGATCAGACGCTCCCACGCGGGCTGGAGGCCGGGGTAGGCCACCAGGACCACCGCCAGCACCAGCCAGGCCCGGTACCGCCACCTGGGGGAGAACTTTTTGGACAGCAGAGGGCCTGACGCCAGAAGCAGGAGAATACAGGCGCTCCCGCTCAGGGTGATCTCCGCCAGGACAGCCAGATTTTCCGTCATCTCACTTGCCCCCCTTTTCCAAAATCCGCTCTAAGGCGGCCACGTCCTCCTTGCTCAACTTGGTTTCCGGGTACAGGGCGGCCATCAGGCTGGACAGGGAGCCCCCGTGCAGCAGCTCCAGGAAGGAGCGGCTCTCGCTGGCCAGGTAGTCCTCCCGCCTGACCAGGGGGGTGTAGCCGTTGGCCCGGCCCTCCTTGCTCCCCGCCACGAAGCCCCGCTCCTCCAGCCGGGAGAGCAGCTTCAGCAGGGTGGGGGCCTTCCAGTCCTTCTCCAGCCTGGCGGCGATGTCCCCCGTGTGGGCGGGGTACTCCCCCAGGGCCCACAGGGCCTGCATCACCGCCAGCTCCGCGTCGGGCAGGCGGGGGATCGTTCCGCGCTCGTCCATATCGCGTCCTCCTCTCTGCTTCAAATTAGACAGTTGTCTTTTTTTGTATTTTACAACTGTCTAATTCAAATGTCAAGGGGGACGCAAAAAAATCCCCGGGACCGCGATGCGGTCCCGGGGATGGAAAAGCTGGTTATCCGTTGTCTACCACTTCGCCGGTGAGCACGGTGCGGGCCTCCACGGTGAGCTGTCCGTCGCGGACATCCACCGTCAGGGTCTGGCCCTGCTCCACCTGGTCGCCGATGATCTTTCGGCTGATGAGGGTCTCCACCGTGTGCTGGAGGAACCGGCGCAGGGGCCGGGCGCCGTACACGGGGTCGTAGGCACTGTCGATGACAAGCTCCTTGGCCGCGGGGGTGAGCTCCACGGTGAGCTGCTTGTCGGCCAGACGGCGGTTGATGTCGGCCGCCATCAGGTCGATGATGTGGGTGACGTTCTCGCGGGTCAGGGGCTTGTAGAACACGATCTCGTCCAGCCGGTTCAGGAACTCGGGGCGGAAGGACCGCTTGAGCAGCTCGTTCACCTGGTCCCGGGCCTGCTGGCTGATCTCCCCGTCGGGGCCGATGCCGTCCAGCAGGTACTGGCTGCCCAGGTTGGAGGTGAGGATGATGATAGTGTTTTTGAAGTCCACCGTCCGGCCCTGGCTGTCGGTGATGCGGCCGTCGTCCAGCACCTGGAGCAGGATGTTGAACACGTCGGGGTGGGCCTTCTC
>CALWYA010000065.1 GCA_944385645.1 uncultured Oscillospiraceae bacterium | reverse complement strand
GGATCTCCCTGAACGGCTCCACCGGCGACATCTACGACGGCGCCATCCCCACCGTGGACGCCTCCATCGGCGGCGAGTTCGGCCGGGTCATGGCCTGGTGCGACAAGTACCGCAAACTGCAGGTGCGCACCAACGCCGACAACCCCCACGACACCAAGCAGGCCGTCCGCTTCGGCGCCGAGGGCATCGGCCTGTGCCGCACCGAGCACATGTTCTTCAATGAGGACCGCATCCCCGCCATCCGCCGGATGATCTGCTCCGACACCGTGGAGCAGCGGGAGGCCGCCCTGGCCAAGCTGGAGCCCATGCAGCAGGGCGACTTCGAGGCCATGTACGAGGCCCTGGAGGGCCGGCCCATGACCGTCCGCTTCCTGGATCCCCCGCTGCACGAGTTCGTCCCCACCGAGGAGGCCGACATCGAGCAGCTGGCCAAGGATATGGGCAAGACCGTGGCGGAGATCAAGGCCATCATCGCCGGCCTGCACGAGTTCAACCCCATGATGGGCCACCGCGGCTGCCGTCTGGCCGTCACCTACCCCGAGATCGCCGTGATGCAGACCCGCGCCGTCATCAAGGCCGCCCTGAACGTCCAGGCCAAGCACCCCGACTGGAAGATCGTGCCTGAGATCATGATCCCCCTGGTGGGCGAGGTCAAGGAGCTGGCCTTCGTGAAGAGCGTGGTGGTCAAGACCGCCGACGAGATCATCGCCTCGGTCCACTCCGACATGACCTACAAGGTGGGCACCATGATCGAGATCCCCCGGGCCGCCCTCACCGCCGACGAGATCGCCAAGCAGGCCGACTTCTTCTCCTTCGGCACCAACGACCTGACCCAGATGACCTTCGGCTTCTCCCGGGACGACGCCGGCAAGTTCCTGGACGCCTACTATGACCGGAAGATCTACGAGTCCGATCCCTTCGCCAAACTGGACCAGACCGGCGTGGGCCGTCTGATCGAGATGGCCGCCAAGCTGGGCCGGTCCACCAACCCCGACCTGCACCTGGGCATCTGCGGCGAGCACGGCGGCGACCCCTCCTCCGTGGAGTTCTGCCACCGGGTGGGCCTGGACTACGTGTCCTGCTCCCCCTTCCGCGTGCCCATCGCCCGTCTGGCCGCCGCGCAGGCCGCCATTAAGGACGAGAAGTAAGACTTTTCCCCGATGTGACGACAATTCCGCCGCCCCGATCCCCTCCGGATCGGGGCGGCGGTCTGTTTCTCCCTCCCCTCCGCCGCCCGGCTTGGCCCGAACGCGGTGCGCGGACCGCCTCCCGGGAGGAGCCGCGCGTCTGATTTCCTCTTGTTTCCAGCCCTCTAAACGTCGAATTTTTGTAGAAATCAACCTTTTTCTTTTGGAAAAATGGGGTAAATCCCTTCAACTCGTTGACCGAATGGAAAATTTATGATATGATACCTCATGAAGTGAAAAGGGGGAATTACCGTTGGAGGAAAGTCGTTTCGAGCTGTTTTCCAGCCTGGTCTCCAGCGCCAGCCGATCTGTCCACCGCATCAAATCCGAGCAGGTCAAGCAGTACAGCCTTACAGGGGCCCATACCACCTGCCTGTGCCGCCTGTCCGCCGCGGGCAAAGAGGGGCTGACGCAGGGGCAGCTGTCCTCCCTGGACAACATGGACCGGGCTCAGATCTCCCGGGTACTCAGCCAGCTGATGCGGCAGAATTTTGTCACGGCCGCTGAACACAGCGGGCTTTACAACAAGCGATACATTCTCACGGAGATGGGACAGGCCCTGGTGGACGACTTCTGCGTCAACCTGGAAAAGATCCAGACCGTGGTAAGCGGCGGGATCTCCCAGACGGACCTGGAGATCTTTTACCGGACCCTCCAGACCATCACCCGCAACCTGGAACAGGCGGTCAGCACCTATCAGTGCGACCCCGTGGAAAACTGACGGGGCTCCCATGGACATTCCGGCTCTGGTCCGCGCCCAGCGGACCTGGTTTCAGACAGGGGCCACCCTTCCCGCCGAGGCCCGGCAGGCAGCTCTGGACAAGCTGCGCCGGGCCCTTTTGTCATGGGAAGACCGGATCGACGCCGCTCTGGCGTCCGACCTGAACAAGTCCCCCGCCGAGAGCTATCTGTGCGAGGTGGGCATGACGCTGGCCGAGCTGCGCGCCGTCCGCCGCCATCTGGCCCAGTGGATGCGGCCCCAGGGCCGCCTCACGCCCCTGGCCCAGTTTCCCGGGAAAAGCTTCACGCTGGCCGAGCCCCGGGGCGTGGTGCTGATCCTCTCCCCCTGGAACTACCCCTTTCTCCTCTCTCTGGAGCCCCTCGTCGGGGCACTGGCGGCGGGCAACTGTTGCATCCTGAAGCCCTCGGAGCACGCCCCCGCCTCGTCGGCGGTGCTGCGGGAGCTGCTGGCCAGCTGCTTCCCGCCGGAGCTGGTCTGCGTGGTGGAGGGCGACCCGGAGGTGAGCCGGGCGCTGCTGGCCGAGAAATTCGACTATATCTTCTTCACCGGGGGCGCCCAGGTCGGCCGACAGGTCATGGCGGCCGCCGCCGCCCATCTGACCCCGGTGACCCTGGAGCTGGGGGGCAAGAGCCCCTGCGTGGTGGACGCCACCGCCAGGCTGGACCTGGCCGCCAAGCGGCTGGTCTTCGGCAAGCTCCTCAACTGCGGCCAGACCTGCGTGGCCCCCGACTATGTGCTGGCGGACCGGCGGATCAAGGACGAGCTGATCGCCCGCATCCGGCGCTGGATGGCCGCCCTGTACGGGACCGAACCCCTGGACAACCGGGGCTATGTGCGCATGGTCAACCGGCGGCACTTCGACCGGGTGATGGGCCTCATCGACCCGAACAAGGTGGTCTGCGGCGGAACAGGCGACCCGGAGACCCTGAAAATCCAGCCCACCATTCTGGACGGGGTCTCTCCCGACGACCCGGTGATGGAGGAGGAGATCTTCGGCCCCCTCCTCCCCGTTCTGACCTTCGACCGCCTTCAGGAGGCCGCCGACTTCATCAACCGCCGGCCCCACCCCCTGGCCCTCTACCTCTTCTCCCAGGACCGGGCCGCCCGGCGGCTCTTTTTGGAGCGGGTCCCCTTCGGGGGCGGCTGTATCAACGACACCGTGATCCACCTGGCCTCCAGCCGTCTGCCCTTCGGCGGAGTGGGGGACAGCGGCATGGGCAGCTATCACGGCAGGGCCAGCTTCGACACCTTCTCCCACCGCAAGAGCGTGGTGGTCAAGGGCACCTGGTTCGACCCGCCCTTCCGGTATCCCCCCTACACCTCCTGGAAGGAAACGCTCATCCGCCTGTTTCTGCGATAGCGGTCCGGGCGGCGTGGCCCCCACGGGTTCCACGCCGCCCGGCTTATTCTTTTGCGCGGCCCGCCGCACCGGGGCGCAAAGGGGCCGTCGCTCCTCTCCCTTTCAAACAATGGTAAGATTCGGCGACATGATGTTAAGATTTCATCAATACTTCTCCATTCATTTGACACGGGTATTCTATTCCTGTTATACTATTCATAGGATAAATCCAATCCAACCGCGCGCCCGGCCCTCTGAAGTTTTTTGGATTCTCCCGCCCTGGCGGGACGAGGGAATCCAAAGAGATTTGGAGCGGCCCGGCGCGGACCGCGCCCGCCCACTGGAGAAAGGAGACGATCTTGCACCTGAACAAACAGCTCCGGGAGAAAACCCGGGAGTCCATGGCCGCCGTTCTGCCCATCACGGCCATAGTTTTTTTGTTATCCATCACCATCGCCCCCCTGGCGCCGGGCACCCTGGTCCTGTTCCTGTTCGGGGCCATCTTGCTGGTGGGGGGGATGGGCCTGTTCACCCTGGGGGTGGAGATGTCCATGACCCCCATGGGGGAGGGCATGGGCGGCGTCCTCAGCCAGAGCCGCCGGACCCTGGTGCCCGTGCTGGTGTACTTCCTGCTGGGGGTGCTGTCCACCGTGGCCGAGCCCGACCTGCAGGTGCTGGCCGAACAGGTGCCCTCCATCGACAACCTGGTGCTGATCCTCACCGTGGCGGTGGGGGTGGGCTTCTTCCTGGTGGTGGCCACCCAGCGGGTCAGGCTGGGCATCCCCCTGCGCCGGCTGCTGCTGATCTTCTATCTCCTCGTCTTTGCCCTGGCCGCCTTCGCCCCGGGCAACTTCATCCCCGTCTCCTTCGACTCGGGGGGCGTCACCACCGGACCCATCACCGTCCCCTTCATCATGGCCCTGGGCCTGGGGGTGGCCTCCAGCCGCAGCGACAAGAACTCCGCCAGCGACAGCTTCGGCCTGGTCTCCCTGTGCTCCATCGGGCCCATCCTGTCGGTGCTGCTGCTGGGCATCCTGTACCGGCCGGAGGAGGCCACCTCCTCCCAGACCCTCATCCCCCAGGTGGACACCACCGCCCAAGCCGCCCACTACTTCTGGGAGGCCCTCCCCGACTACTTCGGGGAGGTGGCTCTGGCCCTGCTGCCCATCGCCGGCATCTTCCTGGTCTTTCAGATGATCTCCCGGTGGTTCAAGGGCAACCAGCTGCTCCGGGTGGGGGCCGGCCTGATCTACACCTATCTGGGCCTGGTCCTGTTCCTGTGCGGGGTCAACGTGGGCTTCATGCCCGCGGGCCAGTTCATCGGGGCCACGGTGGCCTCCGGCGCCCAGAAGTGGCTGCTGGTGCCCATCGGCATGCTCATCGGCTATTACATCGTCAAGGCGGAGCCCGCCGTGGCCGTCCTCACCCGGCAGGTGGAGGAGGTGTCCAACGGCGCCATCTCCCACAAGGCCATGGGGATCGCCCTGTCCGTGGGGGTGTGCGTGTCGGTGGGCCTGGCCATGGTGCGGGTGCTCTCCGGGCTGAACATCTTCTGGCTGCTGGTCCCCGGCTATGCCATTGCCCTGGGCCTGTCCTTCTTCGTGCCCAGCATCTTCACCGGCATCGCCTTTGACTCGGGCGGCGTGGCCAGCGGACCCATGACCGCCACCTTCCTGCTCCCCTTCGCCCAGGGGGCCTGTCAAGCGGTGGGGGGCAACATGATGACCGACGCCTTCGGCATCGTGGCCATGGTGGCCATGACCCCCCTGGTGACCATCCAGATCATGGGCCTGTCCACCGTGGTCCGCCACCAGCTGGCCCGCCGGCGGCTGCGCTATCACATGGACCGGGTGGAGGACACCGTCCTCTATTTCGATTGACGGGAGGCGATGGAAATGGAACCCACAAAACTGATCGTCTCCATCGTGGAGCGGGGCCAGGGGGCCGCCCTGGAGAAGCTGTACCGAAAGAACTTCGTCACCCTCCACCTCCAGTGCGCCGGCCGGGGCACCGCCACCTCGGAGATCATGGACATCCTGGGGCTGGGCTCCAGCGAGAAGGACCTGGTCCTCAGCTGCGCCGCCGCCAGCGCCGCCCGGCGGCTGCTCCGGGCCCTGGACAGCGACCTGCGCCGGTCCGTCAAGGGCAGCGGCCTGGTCTTCTCCCTGCCCATGTCGGGGGTGAGCAGTCTGGCGGCCAACCTGGCCGCCTATCTGGCCGACAACATCAAACCCCATGAAAAGGAGGACGCCGATATGGAGCGCACCGAGAACAGCCTGATCCTGATCACCTGCAGCCGGGGCAGCACCGACGACGTGATGGCCACCGCCCGGGCCCACGGGGCCCGGGGGGGCACCGTGGTCAAGGCCCGGCTGGCCGGACTGGAGGACCTGGAGCAGGCCTATGACACCCAGCTCCAGGAGGAGCGGGAGATCCTGGCCATCCTGGTGCCCACCGAACAGCGGGGGGCCATCATGGAGGCCGTCAATGCCGCGCACGGCCTGCGCTCGGAGGCCCAGGTCATCCAGTGCTCCCTGCCGGTGGAGGAGGTCGTGCGCATCTGAGGAATGTTCTATGAAGCAACCAAAGCCCTGGGGCGCGGCAGAGCCGCGCCCCGGTTTTTCGCCGGGATCTTCACTCTCCACTCTTCACTCTCCACTCTGTCAACTCCTAACTCCTAATTCCTAACTCCTAATTCCTAACTCCTAACTCCTAATTCCTAACTCCTAATTCCACCCTTACCTGCCCCTCCCGGGCAGTCAGCCGCAGGGTGTCCCCCCGCTTCACTGTCCCGGACAGCAGCAGGTCGGCGGCCGGGTCCTCCACCTGGGCGGCGATGGCCCGGCGCAGGGGACGGGCGCCGTACTCCCGGCCGCTCCCCTGTCTGGCCAGCAGGTCCACCGCCTCCTCCTCCGCCTCCAGGGCGACGCCCAGCTTCTCCAGCCGCCCCCGGGTCTCCCCCAGCAGCTGCCGGGTGATGGCCCGCAGGGTGTCCTCCCCCAGGGGGTGGAACACCAGCAGGGCGTCCAGCCGGTTGAGGAACTCCGGGGCGAAGGCCGCCCTGGCCTCGGCCAGCACCGCCTTCTCCGTCTCCTCCCGCTCTTGTTCCTCATTTCCTGTAAAGCCCAGCCGCCTGCTGGGTCGGAAGTGGGCCGCCCCCAGGTTGGAGGTCATCACCAGCACCGTGTTCCGGAAGTCGGTCCGCCGGCCCTGGGCGTCGGTGAGCACCCCCTCCTCCATCACCTGGAGGAGGACGGACCAGATGTCCCGGTGGGCCTTCTCCAGCTCGTCCAGCAGCACCACCGACCAGGGCGCCCGCCGCACCCGCTCGGTGAGCTGGCCCCCCTCCTCGTGGCCCACATAGCCGGGGGGCGAGCCGATGAGCCGGGAGACCGCGTGGGCCTCCTGGTACTCGGACATATCAAAGCGCAGCAGGGCCTCCTCCCGGCCGAAGAGAGCGCGGGCCAGGGTGCGGCACAGCTGGGTTTTGCCCACCCCGCTGGGGCCCAGCAGCAAAAAGCAGCCCACCGGCCGTCGGGGGTCCTTCAGGCCCAGCCGCCCCCGGCGGATGGCCCGGGCCACCGCCTCCACCGCCCTGTCCTGGCCCAGCAGCTCCCGGCGCAGGGCCTCCTCCAGACCGGCCAGGGCCTTCCGGTCCGCCTCGTCCGGGTCGCCGACGGGCACCCCCGTCCACTGGGACAGCACCGCCTGGATGTGGGCGGGCTCCACCGTGGGCCGGCCCAGGCCGGCCTCCCAGGCCCGCCGGTCCCGGTCCAGCTCCTGTCGGAAGTCCCGCTCCACGTTGCGCAGCATGGCCGCCTGTTCAAAGTCCTGGCGGCGCACCGCCTCGGCCAGCTGCCGCCCCGTCTGGGTCACCCGCTCCTCCAGCTGCCGCAGCTCCAGGGGCGGGGTCCGGCCAGCCAGCCTGGCCTGAGCCGCCGCCTCGTCCACCAGGTCGATGGCCTTGTCCGGGAGGAACCGCTGGGGCAGATAGCGCACCGACAGGTCCACCGCCGCCTCCAGGGCCTCGTCGGTGATGGTCAGGTGGTGGTGGGCCTCATAGCGGCCCCGCAGCCCCCGGAGGATGGCCAGGGTCTGCTCCCGGGTGGGCTCCCGGACGGTGACGGGCTGAAACCGCCGCTCCAGGGCGGCGTCCTTCTCGATATACTTCCGGTACTCGTCGAGGGTGGTGGCCCCGATGACCTGCAGCTCCCCTCGGGACAGGGCGGGCTTGAGGATGTTGGCCGCGTCGATGGCCCCCTCCGCCGAGCCCGCCCCCACGATGGTGTGCAGCTCGTCGATGAACAGGATCACGTTGCCCGCCCGGCGCACCTCCTGGAGGATGTGGCGCAGCTTGTCCTCGAACTCCCCCCGGTACTTGGTGCCCGCCACCATGGCGCACAGGTCCAGGGCGCACACCCGCCGGCCCAGCAGGTGGGCGGGCACCCGGCCGTTGGCAATGGCCAGGGCCAGCCCCTCGGCCACCGCCGTCTTGCCCACCCCCGGCTCGCCGATGAGGGCGGGGTTGTTCTTGGTGCGCCGGGACA
>CALWYA010000064.1 GCA_944385645.1 uncultured Oscillospiraceae bacterium | reverse complement strand
GGTCCTGGCCCGGCTGCCCGGCGGGGCGCGGGCCCTGGAGGGGCGGGGGAGCCATGGGTGGATGACCGGCCCGGCCCGGGCGGTGTTTTGGGGGGAGTTCCCCCTGGACGGGGCGGCCCCGCGGGGCGGTTTTCCGGGGCCCAACGCCTGAGCCCGGTCCGCGCGCCCCCCCCGGGCGGGGCGGGAGCGAGGGCCTGGGGAAACGGCGGGAAACAGGGGATTTTCCCCCGGACTGAAAAAGTTAGCTTGACAACGGCGGGGGATACCTTTAATATGAATAAGAAATTTGCCCCCGCCGGAATCCGGCGGGGGCGGCAGGGGGGCTTGTCCCGTGGAGCAGATCACCAGCCGGCACAACCCGCTGGTCGCCCAGGTGAGAAAACTGAATCGGGACCGGAGCCTCCGGCGGGAGCTGGGCCTGTTCCCCGGGGAGGGGCCCAAGCTGCTGGAGGAGGCGGAAAAGGCCGGCTGGCCGGTGGAGACGGTGATCGCCGCCCCGGGGGCGGCCTTCGCCCCACCGGCCGGGGCCCGGCTGGTGGAGGTACCCGGCGACCTGCTGGACAGCCTGTGCGACACCAGGACCCCCCAGGGGGTGCTGTTTCTGGCCCGGATGCCCGCCACCGCCCCGCCGGAGAAGCTGGCCGGCCGGCGGTATCTGGTGCTGGACGGCGTCCAGGACCCGGGCAACGTGGGCACCATCTGGCGCACCGCCGACGCCCTGGGGGCGGACGGCCTGCTCCTGGTCAACGGCTGCGCCGACCCCTTCGCCCCCAAGACGGTGCGCGCCACCATGGGGGCCTGCTTCCGCCTGCCGGTGTACGAGCTGGAGGCGGAGGAGCTGTCCGGGCTGCTGGAGCGCTCCGGCCTGCCCCTGTACGCCACCGCCCTCCGGGCGGACACGGCCGACCTGCGGCAGGCGGACCTGAGCCGGTGCGCCCTGGTCATCGGCAGCGAGGGCCGGGGGGTGTCCCCCGGGCTGCTGGCCCAGAGCCGGCTGACGGTGAAGATCCCCATGCGCCCCCGGTGCGAGTCGCTGAACGCCGCCGCGGCCGCCGCCGTCCTCCTGTGGGAGGCGGCCCGGGGGGATTAGCGGCCCGGCCGGCCCCCGGCGCGCAGCCGGGCGTAGACCCAGCCCAGCAGGATCAGAGAGAGCAGCAGCATGACCCAGAACAGGGCGTAGGCCGGCACATAGCTGTCCGTCCAGTCGGCCAGAAGGCCGGGGACGGGGCCGACGACGAAGATGCCCAGGGCGAAGATGGTCTGGACCCATTTCAGACCGCGGGTGTAGTTCTCGTCGCCGTACAGGTCCCGGGTCCACACCGGGGGAGAGACGGCGCACAGGGGCAGACCCACCCCCGAGATCACCATGGCGGCGAAGGCCAGGGGGACGTTCCCCAGGTCGGCCAGACAGCACAGGGCATAGCCGATCAGGATCAGGGTGAAGTACACATAGTTGGCAAAGCGGCCCCCCATGCGGTCCACCACCTGGCCGTAGGACACCTTGCCCACGATCATGCACAGGCCCATGCAGGAGATGAGCTGGGCCACCACGGCGGGGTCGTACCCCGCGGTGGAGTAGAGCACGCCGGTGTTGGTGATGCCCAGGCTGGTGGCCGCCCCCACCATGAAGGCGGCGGCCAGCACGAAGCCCTGATACACCGGGGTGAAGCCCTGGGGCGCGGGGCGGGGCCGGGCGGGCTCGTCCGTCCCACCGGCCGCCCGATAGGGGGACAGGCCCATCTCCTCCGGCCGGTCCCGCACCAGCAGCCAGACGACCCCGCAGGCCAGGAGCATGATGCACCCCTCGGTCCAGAAGCTCGTCCGGAGGCTGAAGGTCCGGATCAGGAAGGTGAAGGGGACGGGGGCCACAATGGTGGCCAGACCGCTGCCCGCCGCCACAATGCTCAGGGCCAGGGCCCGGCGGTCCTGGAACCAGTGGCTGATGAGCAGGGAGGCGGGAATCATTCCCGCCCAGCTGTACACCAGGCCCACGATGGCGGAGGCCAGACAGTACAGGGGGAACTGGCGCGCCGCCCCGAACAGAAAGCTGGAGGCGGCCAGCAGCAGCAGGGAGACCGTGCAGGCCCGGCGCAGACCCAGGCGGTCCACCAGGGCGTTGGCGGTGGCCATGCCCACCAGGATGAAGAAGCTGCGCACGGTGACGATCCAGGCCCCCTGGGTGTTGCTCAGGCCGGCATATTCCAGCAGATAGGGCTGAAAGGCGGAGAAGACGTTGGTGCCCAGCCCCAGACTGGTGAACAGCATCAGCGTGCCGCCCAGACAGATGATCCACGCATAGTGGACGCGGCGGGTAGAACTCATGAGATCGCTTCCTTTCTCTTCTCTCCATACCATACCTTGATTGGGGCGATCCGTCAATGAAAAATTTTCCGGGAAGGGGGATGCGGAGATGGCCGACCTGAAATACTGGCTTTGGCTGACCAGCCGGAAGCGGATGGAGGCCAGAAAGGTCCTGGCGGTGCTGGACTGCTTCGTCACCCCGGAGCGGGCCTACTACGCCGACGGGGAGGAGTACGGGCAGCTGCCCGGAAGCCCCGGGGCGTGGAGCGGCCTGCTGGACAAGAGCATGGACCTCCCGGACCGCATCCTGGCCGACTGCGACCGGCTGGGGGTGGACATCATGACCCTCCAGGACGCCGACTACCCCCAGCGGCTGCGGCAGCTGGCCGACCCGCCGGCCGTCCTCTACTGGCGGGGGAAGAAGCTGCGGGTGGACGACGAGGCGGCCATCGCCGTGGTGGGGGCCCGGGAGCCTTCGGAGTACGGGCGGATGGCGGCGGAGAAGTTCGGCCTGGAGCTGTCCGCCGGCGGGGCGCTGGTGGTGTCGGGCATCGCCCAGGGCGTCGACGGCTGCGCCATCCGGGGCGCCCTGAAGGGGGGCGGCCCGGTGATCTCCCTGCTGGCCGGGGGCGTGGACCGGATCACCCCCAAGGAGCACCGCTTTCTGGCCGAGGATGTGGCGGCGGTGGGCGCCCTGGTGTCCGAGTACCCGCCCGGCACCGAGCCCCGGGGGGACCACTACCGCCCCCGCAACCGCATCCTCAGCGGCCTGTCCCTGGGGGTGCTGGCGGTGGAGTGCCGTCCCTTCGGGGGTACCATTCTCACCGTGAACCACGCCCTGGAACAGGACCGGGACGTGTTCGCCGTCCCCGGCCCCATCGACGCCCAGATGAGCGAGGGGACCAACCGCCTCATCCAGCAGGGGGCCAAGCTGGTCACCTGCGGCCGGGACATCCTGGAGGAGTACTGGGACCGCTTCCCCCAGAAGCTGGCCTCCGCCGCGCCCCTGCCGCCCCAGGTGGCCCAGGCCCGGCTGGAGGAGCCCCGGGAGCCGGGCGGGCCGGAACAGCCGGCCCGGGCCGAGCCGGAGGCGGAGCCTACTCCCGGCCGGGAGCGCATCCCCCGGGGGGAGCAGAAGAGCCGCTTCACCGACGACGAGCTGACCATCCTGGCCGCCCTGGCGGACAAGCCCTTGGGGGCCGACGAGATCGTGGAGCGCACCCAGATCCCCGCCCGGTACGTCCTGTCCGCCCTGACCATGCTCCAGGTCCAGGGGGCGGTGGAGGAGCGGCCCGGCCGGCGGTTCTGGGCGCTGGTGGAGCTGGAAGAATAACAGATTTTTGGAGCGACCCGAAGAATCAAGAGTGGAGAGTGAAGAGTAAAGAGTGAAGATATGGGGCCCGACGCGGCCGGGCCGGCCATATACGGGGAAAATATTATATCTCCACTCTTCACTCTCCACTCTACACTCTGGTTCGGAGGCTGTTCTGAAAATAGGAGGTTTATGAAAGTGGCATCAAAAACCGATCTGGTGATCGTAGAGTCCCCGTCCAAGGCCAAGACCATCGGCAAGTACCTGGGCCCGGGGTATGAGGTAAAGGCGTCCATGGGCCACGTCCGGGACCTGCCCAAGAGTAAGCTGAGCGTGGACATCGAGCACGGCTTCGTCCCCGACTACCAGCCCATCAAGGGCAAGGAGGACGTGATCAGCGACCTGAAAAAGGCCGCCAAGCGCAGCAACAAGGTCTATCTGGCCACCGACCCGGACCGGGAGGGGGAGGCCATCTCCTGGCACCTGAAGGAGCTGCTGGGCATCCCCGACGACAAGACCTACCGGGTGACCTTTAACGAGATCACCAAGAAGGTGGTCAACGAGTCCATCGCCAAGCCCCGGGCCATCGACCAGAATCTGGTGGACGCCCAGCAGGCCCGGCGCATCCTGGACCGGATCGTGGGCTATGAGCTCTCCCCCCTGCTGTGGAAGAAGATCCGCCGGGGCCTGTCCGCCGGCCGGGTGCAGTCGGTGGCCACCCGCCTGGTGGTGGAGCGGGAGGAGGAGATCCGGGCCTTCGTCCCCAAGGAGTATTGGACGGTGGAGGCCCAGCTGGAGCGGGTGGCCCCCAACCTGGGCTCCTTCAAGGCCCAGTTCTACGGCCGGGAGAAGAAGATCGAGCTGGACAGCCAGGAGCAGGCCCAGGCGGTGATCGACGCGGTGGGCCGGGGGAGCTGGTCGGTGGCCAAGGTGCGCCGGCAGGAGAAGAACCGGCAGCCCGCCCCCCCCTTCACCACCTCCACCCTCCAGCAGGAGGCCAGCCGCAAGCTGAACATGTCCCCCGCCCGCACCATGTCCATCGCCCAGCAGCTGTACGAGGGGGTGGAGCTCACCGGCCAGGGCTCGGTGGGCCTGATCACCTATATGCGTACCGACTCCCTGCGCCTGTCCGAGGAGGCGGTGTCCGCCGCCCGGAGCTTTATCTCCGTCCGGTATGGGAAGGACTACTGCCCGCCCCGGGGACGGCAGTACAAGACGAAGGGCAACGCCCAGGACGCCCACGAGGCCATCCGGCCCTCCGACGTGACTCTGGTCCCCGAGGACATCAAGAAGGACCTGACGGGCGAGCAGTTCAAGCTCTACAAGCTCATCTGGAGCCGCTTCCTGGCCTGCCAGATGGCCAACGCCCTGTACGACAGCCTGTCCATCGACGCGGAGAACAGCGGCTACATCTTCCGGGCCAGCCACTCCAGCCTGAAATTTGCCGGCTTCACCGCCGTGTACGAGGAGGGGAAGGACGAGGACGAGGAGGAGCGCACCTCCCCTCTGCCCGACCTGAAGGAGGGGGAACCCCTTACCGGAAAGGCTCTGGAGAAGTCCCAGCACTTTACCCAGCCCCCCGCCCGGTATTCCGAGGCCAGCCTCATCCGGGCCCTGGAGGAGCAGGGCATCGGCCGCCCCTCCACCTACGCCCCCACCATCTCCACCATCCTCAACCGGGAGTATGTGGTCAAGGAGGGCAAAGCCCTGCGGCCCACCCCTCTGGGCGAGGTGGTCACCAATCTGATGAAGGACAAGTTCCAGGACATCGTGGACCCCGCCTTCACCGCCCAGATGGAGGAGAAGCTGGACCAGGTGGAGGAGGGCAACACCGACTGGAAGGCGGTGCTGTCCGACTTCTACGGGGACTTCGAGGCCGAGCTGAAGCAGGCGGAGCGCGACCTGGACGGGGAGCGCATCAAGGTCCCCGACGAGGTTTCCGAGGAGATCTGCCCCCAGTGCGGCCGGAACCTGGTTATCAAGTCGGGCCGCTTCGGCCGCTTTTTGGCCTGCCCCGGCTGGCCCGAGTGCGACTTCACCATGCCCCTGGTGGTGGAGATGCCCGGCAAGTGCCCCAAGTGCGGGGGCCGGCTCCTCAAGCGCACCGGCAAGAGCAAAAAGACGGGCAAGCAGTACACCTACTACTGCTGTGAGCACCTGAACAGCAAGGACGAGAGCCGCCGGTGCGACTTCATGACCTGGGACGTGCCGGTGAAGGACAGCTGCCCCGTGTGCGGCTGGACCATGTTCAAGAAGCCGGGCAAGGGGGCCCGGAAGCCCTTCTGCATCAACGAGAGCTGCTCCAACTTCACCCCCGAGGAGAAGCGGGGAGGCTGGCGGAAGAAGGTGGAGCCCGCCGCCGGGGAGGCGGCAGAGGCCGCCGCTGCGGAGGAGAAAAAGCCCGCGGCGAAGAAGCCCGCGGCCAAAAAGACCACGACGACCAAGAAAACCGCCGCAAAGAAGGCCACAGGGACCAAGAAGGCTACCGCCAAGAAGACCACGGCCAAGAAGACCACCGCTAAGAAGACCACGGCGGCCAAAAAGACCGCCGCTAAGAAGGGCGCGGAGGAGTAAGGCGGGCGCGCCCTGTGCGCCCCTACGCCAGCTCCCCCAGCTCCCGGGACAGGGCCAGGGCGGCATGGAACACGGCTTCCCGCTCCGTGGCGTGGCCCAGCCGCAGCTCTCCCAGCAGATCGTCCAGGAGACGGGCCTCCCCGGGCTCCAGCCGGGCGCGCAGCTGCCCCTCCTTTTCCCCGGCGCAGCGGAGATAGTCCGGATACTCCGGGTACTGGAGCAGAAAGGCGTCCAGTTTGGTCTCGACGAGATAGCGGTACAGCGTCTCCATGAGTGGGGTCATCACAGCAACACATCCTAACATGTATATTCTATACATGTTATAACACGAATGAAATATACATGTCAAGAGGAAAATAAAATGTTTGGAGAACGGCTGAGACAGCTGCGCAGAGAGCGCAAGGTGAGCCAAAAGGAATTGGCGGAATATCTGGGCATCAGCATCCGGGGCTATCAGTTTTATGAGAGTGAGGATAATGAGCCCAACATCAAAACCCTGCTGGCCCTGGCTGATTTTTATGGCGTGACCACGGATTACCTGCTGGGCCGCAGTGACCGGAGGGATTGACGGGCGGCCGACCTTGCCTCCCCCCTTGCGGGGGAGGTGGCCCGAAGGGCCGGAGGGGGGCCGGGGCAAGCCCCGGCCTTACGGTGCTGCGCCGCAGGAGACGGGGCAAGGCCCTGTATCCCCCCTCAGTCGGTTCCGCCGACAGCTCCCCCGCAAGGGGGGAGCCATAGGGTGCCCCCGCCGCAACAGGGCCGCTAAGGGCGGCGGCCCCTACAGATATAGATGATACGCCATCGCCGTAGGGGCAGGTGCCTTTATTTGCCCAGACCTCACCCCTTGCGGGGGAGGCCGATTCCCCCCTGTCAGGGGGCCGACTCCCCTTATCAAGGGGAGATGTCGAGCATAGCGAGACAGAGGGGATAGGGAAATGGCCGAAGGCCAAAGGGGGTAGGGTGGCCCGAAGGGCCGGAGGGGGGACAAATCCGTTGTCATCAGAAATGGTAAAAAGAGCGCGAGAGCTGAGAAAGGACCCGACTCCCCAGGAGCGAAAATTGTGGTATGATTTTTTGCGAAATCACCCGCTGTGGTTTCGCAGACAGCAGCCAATTGGGCCTTATATTGTAGATTTTTTCTGCCCGTCCGCTCGGTTCGTTTTAGAACTAGATGGCGGCGGTCATTACGAAGAAGGGCAATTTCAATATGACCGGCGCCGGGATCTCTATTTGGAAGAGCAGCATATGCGTGTGATGCGCGTTACGTATTTGGATATTGATCAGAATTTTTCAGGGGTATGTGAGGCGATTGAACGGGCAGTCACCCCCTCAGCCGGCTTCGCCGGCAGCTCCCCCGTAAAGGGGGAGCCAGAGAAGCCAGTCAAACCCTAAAACCTCTGAGAACCAGGAGGACTCTATGGAACCTGTCATTGTCATTGGCGCCGGCCTGGCCGGCAGCGAGGCCGCCTGGCAGCTGGCCCGGCGGGGCATTCCCGTCCAGCTGCGGGAGATGAAGCCGGAGAAGATGAGCCCCGCCCACCACAGCCCGGACTTCGCCGAGCTGGTGTGCTCCAACTCCCTGCGCTCCGACCAGCTGGAGAACGCGGTGGGCCTTTTGAAGGAGGAGCTGCGCCG
>CALWYA010000063.1 GCA_944385645.1 uncultured Oscillospiraceae bacterium | reverse complement strand
GAGGCCGCCGCCCGGGGAATCGCCGTGTGCTTCGACTGCCGGAACAACTCCGACGTCTTTGCCCGGGAGGCTGCCTGCGTCATGGCGGCCAACGGCATCCCCGTGCGCCTGTTCGAGTCCCTGCGCCCCACCCCCGAGCTGTCCTTCGCGGTCCGGGAGTATCACTGCATCGCCGGCATCAACATCACCGCCAGCCACAACCCCAAGGAGTACAACGGCTATAAGGTCTACTGGGAGGACGGAGCCCAGCTCCCCCCGCGCCACGCCGACCAGGTGGCCAAAAAGATGAAGGAGCTGGACGTGTTCGCCTGCGTCAAAACCATGGATTATGACCAGGCCGTCTCCCGGGGCCTCATTACCCTCATGGGGGCGGAGACCGACGAGAAGTTCCTGGCCAACGTCATGGAGCAGGTCAACGACAAAGCGGCGGTGGAGAAGGTGGCCGACACCTTCAAGATGGTGTACACCCCCTTCCACGGCACCGGCTATAAGCTCATCCCCGAGGCCCTGCGCCGCCTGGGGATGAAGCACGTCATCTGCGTCCCCGAGCAGATGGTCATCGACGGGGACTTCCCCACGGTGGTCTCCCCCAACCCGGAGAACCCCGAGGGCTTCTATCTGGCGGTGGACATCGCCAAGAAGGAGGGGGCCGACTTTATCCTGGGCTCCGACCCGGACGCCGACCGGGTGGGCATCATGGTGAACACCGGAAACGGGGAGTTCAAGGTGCTCACCGGCAACCAGACCGGCGTGCTGCTGCTGGACTACCTCATCGGGGCCAAGCGCCGCACCGGCAAGATGCCCGACAAGCCGGTGGCCCTGAAGACCATCGTCACCACCGAAATGGCCCGCAAGGTGGCCGAGGTCAACGGCCTGCAGTGCTATGACACCTTCACCGGCTTCAAGTTCCTGGCCGAGAAGAAGGACAAGCTGGAGAGCACCGGGGAGGGGAAGGTCATCTTCTCCTACGAGGAGTCCTATGGCTATATGCTGGGCGACTACGTCCGGGACAAGGACGCCGTGTCCGCCAGCGTGGAGCTCACCGAGATGGCCGCCTGGTACGCCGACCAGGGGATGACCCTGTACGACGCCCTGCAGAAGCTCTTTGAGAAGTACGGCCACTACCGGGAGCGGACCATGAACCTGGTCATGCCCGGCCTGGACGGTCTGAAGAAGATGGCCGACCTGATGGCCGGCCTGCGGGCGAAGCCCCCGGTGGAGATCGCCGGGGTGGCGGTGCGCCAGCAGAAGGACTACCAGGACGGCAGCGTGGTCAACGTGGCCGACGGTTCCCGGGAGACCATGGAGCTGTCCGGCTCCAACGTGCTGCGGTACGAGATGGCCGACGGCACCAGCCTCATTGTCCGGCCCTCGGGCACCGAGCCCAAGGTGAAGGTGTACATCCTGGCCAACGGCGCCTCCGGCCAGGAGGCGGAGGACAAGGTGGCCAAGTACGCCGCCTGGGCTGAGACCCTGAAAAACTAAAAAAACACAGGAATAGAGAAAGGCCCGCCCGCCGGATGCTCCGGCGGGCGGGCCTTGCGTATGGGGATTCACGGCTCCAGGACCGACAGGGCGTCGGACTGGGACAGGGCCTCCTGGGCCAGCTGAATGAACCGCTCGCCGAAGTGGGACAGGAAGCGGCTCTTCCGATAGCCGGCCACCAGGGTGCCGAAGGTGGACGGGTCGGTGAGGGGGAACAGGTCCACCCCGGGGGCTCCGGGGGTGGGGGCGGGCAGGGCCCGGAGGAAGAGCTCAGGGCAGATGGTAGCCCCCACCCCCGCCTGGGCCATGGCCAGGGTGGTCACGGTGTTCTCGGTCTCCAGGATCAGGTTGGGCTTGAAGTAGTAGCGGCTGAAATACTGGTCCACGATGCTCCGGGTGCGGTTGCCCCGCTTGATGAGGACGAAGGGCTCCCCTTGGAAGGCGCTGATGTCCGCCTTTCGGGAGAACCGCTCCCGGATGTCCGGGGCGCTGTCCCCGAAGCGGCGGTCGGTGAAGTTCTTGGGGACCACCAGCACCAGGCGCTGCTCGGTGAGGGGGACGGTGACCACGTCCTTGATGGTGATGGGCTGAAAGCAGATGATCAGGTCGGTGCGGCCGTGGGCCAGGGCGTCCTCCAGCTGGGTGGAGTTGCCCTCGTACAGGGAAAACTCCACCAGGGGGAATTCCTTGTGAAACTTGGGCAGCAGGTCGGGCAGCAGGGCCAGACCGCAGGTGTGGGACACCCCCACCCGCAGCACCCCCATGTACTGGCGGTTGATGTCTCCCACCTTGGACATGTACTGACTCTGCAACTCCAGGATCTGGGTGGCGGTGCCCACCAGCAGCTCGCCGGCGTAGGTGAGGGAGAGCTTGGGAGAGCGGGTGAACAGCTTCACCCCCAGCTCCCGCTCCATGTTGCCGATGTGATTGGACAGGGACTGCTGGGAGATGTACAGCCGCTCGGCGGCCCGGGTGATGTTCAGCTCCTCGGCCACCGTGAGGAAGTATTTCAGATGCCGGAAGTTCAAGGGGAAGCGCCTCCTTTGTCGGCCCGCCGGGGTCGGGCGGATGGGCTCTGTCTCCATTATAACACAGCCGTTTTATTGTGGCAACTATCAACAAAAAGATACTTCCCAAGGAAAGGAAACTATGGCATACTTATATTCAGTAGAACTGTAGGTGCGCCCAAAAACAGGCGCTCTCACAGCAGGATAGAAAGGAAGATGTCTTTATGAAGTGTCTCATCATTGATACGGTCTCCCCCGCCATCGCTGAGGAACTGGGCAAATACATGCACGTGGATACCCATCTGCTCCCCACCCAGGAGGAGCTGGCCGGCATGATCGGCGACTATGACGTGCTGATCATGCGGGTGGACCCCGCCATCAACAAGACCGTCCTGGACGCCGCCCACAACCTGAAGGTCATCGGCGTGTGCTCCGTGGGTCTGAACCATGTGGATCTGGACACCGCCAAGGCCAACGGCATCCAGGTCTTCAACGCCCCCGGCATGAACGCCAACGCCGTGGCCGAGCTGACCATCTCCAAGATGCTGGACCTGTCCCGGCACACCATCCCCGCCAACTACGACGTGAAGGTGAACAAGAACTGGGACAAGTATAAGTTCGTGGGCCGGGAGCTGCGGGGCAAGACCCTGGGCATCCTGGGCTTCGGCCGCATCGGTCAGCGGGTGGGCGAGCTGGCCCGGGCCTTCAAGATGGACGTGGTGGCCTACGACCCCTATCTGCCCGCCCACGTGTTCGAGGAGCAGCACGCCAAGAGCCTGTCCATCGACGAGGTGCTGAAGGTGTCCGACTTTGTGACCATCCACATGCCCCTCACCGCCGAGACCAAGAACCTGTTCAACGCCCACTCCATCTCCGAGATGAAGGAGGGGGCCGTGGTGCTGAACATGGCCCGGGGCGGCATCGTCAACGAGGCCGATATGTACGAGGCTCTGAAGTCCGGCAAGCTGGGCGGCTACGCCGCTGACGTCATGGAGAACGAGCTGGCCGGCAGCGGTCTCACCGAGGGCGCCTCCTTCGACTCCCCCCTGTTCACCTGCGAGAACTTCATCGTCACTCCCCACCTGGGCGCCCAGTCCGTGGACGCCTCCCGGGACATCGGCGAGATGATCATCGGCAAGGTGAAAGAGGCCCTGGACCTGAAGTAATTCCAAATCGCGCTTCAAACCGGCCGCCCATCGGGCGGCCGGTTTTTTGCGTGCCCGTTCCGCCATAAATTAGCAGAAGATTAACGCCCCCGGCGCTTGACAGGGGCGGGGGCGGTGCGTATAATTTGTGACAGATTGTCATACGACAGCTTGTCACAAGAGAGGAGGGGGAGCTGTGCCCACCAGCACCTTGTTTCGATTGCCCCCGGAGAAGCGGGAACGGCTGATGGAGGCCTGCTGGGGCGAGCTGACCCGGGCCCGCTTTGAAGAGGTGTCCGTCAACCGGGTGATCTCGGCGGCGGAGATCTCCCGGGGGAGCTTCTATCAGTATTTCACCGACCGGGAGGACATGATCCGCTATCTGATGGAGAACATGCGCCGCTATTTTGTGGGGCTGCTCCGGGATCTGCTGGAGCGGGCGGAGGGCGATCTGTTCGCCCTGCCTCTGGCCGCGTTCGAGCGTTTTTTTGTCCCGGACAGCCTGGACCCCATGCTGGCCCGGTTTATCCAGGTGATGAAGATGAACCAGGGGCTCGATCTCCAGAGCATGATGAGCATCCAGCCGGGATTTCTCCCAGACCCGCTGTGGGAGACCACCGACGTCTCCCTGCTGCGGCAGGGGGACCGGGCCTACGCCGACCACGTGTTCCATCTGCTGTGCGCTGTCCTGGCCTACGCCGTGGCCGGCACCCTCCAGGACGGGAACCGCCGGGAGCTGGAGCGGGAGAATCTGAAGATCCGGGTGGAGCTGCTGCGCCACGGCTGCGCGGCGCTCCCCAACCCAAGCCGTGAGGAGGTAACTGCATGAAGACAAGACTGCTGGCCCTGCTGCTGGCCGGAGCGGTGACGGCATCCCTGCTGGGGGTGTCCGCCCTGGCGGCGGAGGAGGAAGAGCCGGAGAAGGCCGGGGCCGCCCAGACCCAGGAGGAGTCGGAGGACGGCCAGGAGGCCGGCGAGACGCAGCCGGAGGAGGAGCCCTACATACCAGACCCGGTGGGCACCCTCACCTTTGAAAATCTGGAGCGCCGGATGCGGGAGAACAATCTGACCCTCCTGGCCCTGGAGGAGAACATCCAGGCCATCCGGGTCATCGACTACGACGAGATGTACGAGGACATCCGGCAGGCCCTCAACGAGATCGCCAGCGCCCAGTGGACCATGATCACCTCGGTGCCCATGGGAATGGGCAGCATGATGGCCTCCTCCCTGGACGCGCAGTACGACGCCCTGCGGGAGCAGTTCGAGGCCATCAAGGACGGGGAGCTCCAGAAGGACAACGAGGACGCCATTTGGCAGCTCCAGACCCTACAGGACCAGATGGTGCTGGCCGGGGAGACCACCTATCTGGGGGTGGTGGAGCTGGAGAACAGTCTGAAGACTGTCGACCGGAATCTGGAGACCCTGGACCGCACCCTCCAGGAGCTGGAGCTGCGCTATGAGCTGGGGCAGATCTCCTCCCAGACCCTGGAGCAGACCCGGGCCAGCCGCACCGCCCTGCTCAGCACCCGGCAGACCCTGGTGAGCAATCTCTCCAACTACAAGCTCCAGCTGGAGCTGATGGCCGGCGGGGAGCTGAACGGCCAGATCCAGCTGGGGGCGCTGCCCCAGGTGACTGACGGCCAGCTGGCGGCCATGGACCTGGAGGCCGACCTGGCCGCCGCCAAGGAGGCCAGCTACGACCTGTACGAGGCCCAGCTGACCCTGGACGACGCCAAGGAGACCTATGACGACGCCGGAGGCGACGGATACCACAACAAGGACAACTATGAGTGGCAGGCGGCCAATCACCAGTGGAACGCGGCCCGGTATACCCATGACGCCGCCGTTCAGAATTTCGAGACCGCCTTCCGCACCCTGTATCTCCAGGTGAAGGACTGCAAGCAGGTGCTGGACGCCGCCGGGACCGCCCTGGCGGTGGAGCAGAGCAACTACGCGGTGACCCAGCTGAAATATGAGCAGGGGAGCGTCTCCTACAACGCGCTGCTGGAGGCCCAGGACAGTGTGGACGAGGCCCAGGACGCGGTGGACACCGCCGCCAACGACCTGTTTTCCGCCTACCACACCTACCGCTGGGCCGTGGACCGCGGCATCCTGAACTACTGATAGGGAGGACAACCCATGAAGCTTCGTCGTATTCTTTCCGCCGCCGCGGCTGTGGCCGCGGCCCTGACCCTCACCGCCTGCCAGGGGGGAGAGGAGGCCGACGCCTCCCAGCCCCAGACCCCCGCCGGGGTGGCTGTCCAGGTGACCCAGGTGACCCGGGACACCATTGCCACCGAGAACCGGGTGTCGGGCGCCGTGGCGGCCGACAGCCAGAAATCTGTCTTTGTGTCCGCCAACGCCCAGGTCACCGCCGTCTATGTGGAGACAGGAGACGAGGTGTCCGCCGGGGACTGGATCTGTACCCTGGATATGGACAGCACCATCTCCTCCTACAACGCGGCCAACATCACCTATCAGTCGTCCGTGCAGAGCTACGCCGACCAGCAGGCGATTTTTGACCGGCAGATCGCTCTGGCGGAGAAGAACGTCAGCGACCTGAAGGCCCTGTTCGAGATCGGGGCGGCCTCCCAGTCGGAGATCGACTCGGCCGAGCTGAACCTGATGACCCTCCAGGCCAGCCGGGACTCCACCCTGGCCCAGCTGGAGGCGGGGATGCAGAGCTCCCTGTCCAACGTGGAGCAGCTGGCCGCCGTGCTGGAGAATGTGGACGGCCAGGGCCACGTGGCGGCCCCCGTGTCGGGCACCATCGTCTCTCTGAACGCGGCGGAGGGCAGCTATGTGTCCGCCTCCATGCCGGTGGCCGTCATCGAGGGGGCCGCCGTGCTGGAGATCTCCGTGTCGGTGTCCGAGGCGCTGATCCCCCAGCTGGCCCAGGGAGACGAGGTAGATGTGTCCATCGGCGCCCTGAACGTGGAGACGGTGGGCGTCATCCGCTCCATCGAGAAGAGCCCCAGCGCCCAGACCCGGCTGTATACCGTCACCATCGGCCTGACCGAGGACATCCCGGGTCTGATGACCGGCATGTTCGCCCAGGTCACCTTCCGCACCGACGCCTCGGAGAACGCGGTGGTCATCCCCACCGAGGCCATCCTCACCAGTGGCCAGAACCAGTACGTCTTCGTGGTGGAGGACGGGACGGCCCGGCAAGTGCCGGTCCAGACCGGCCTGACCGGCAGCGGGGTCACCGAGGTCACCGAGGGCCTGGAGGACGGCCAGCAGCTGGTGATCGTGGGCCAGGAGTACCTGACCGACGGCGACGCCGTCCGAATCGTGTCCGGGGAGGGCTGATGGGGTGAGTATCGCCAGATTCTGCATCAAGCACAAGGTGACCACCCTGATGGCGGTCATCATGCTCTCCATCTTCGGGGTGGTGTTCACCACCCAGCTTCAGATGGCCCTGCTTCCGAACGTGGAGGCCCCCGCCGCCATGGTGGTGTGCTACTACAACGGGGCCAGCCCCCAGGACATGGAGGAGCTGGTCAGCCGGCCCCTGGAGTCGGCGGTCATGTCGGTGTCCGGGGTGGAGGAGGTCCAGTCCACCTCCTCTGACGGCCTCAGCCAGCTCCAGATCACCTACGCCGACGGCACCGACCTGGACATCGCCGCCACCAAGCTGCGGGAGCAGTTCGATATGCTCTCCCTGCCTGACGGGGTGACCGAGCCGGTCATCGTCAACATCAACATCAGCGACCTGCTCCCCTCGGCCATCATCGCCCTGGTGGGGGACGACCTGGTCAGCGTCCAGTCCCTGGCCGAGGATACTATCGTCCCCGCCCTGGAGCGGGTGGACGGCGTGGCCCAGGTGTCCATCTCCGGCGGCGTGAGCCAGCAGATCGCCGTGGAGGTGGACGCGGCCCGGGCCGCCGGCTATGGTCTGAGCAACTCCTATATCTCCCAGATGCTGGCCGCCGAGAACCTGCTCTACCCCGGCGGCGAGCTGGACAACGGCAGCCAGACCCTGTCCGTCACCACCGACGCCAAGTTCCAGTCGGTGGAGGACGTGGCCAATATGCTCCTCCCCCTGCCCACCGGCGGGACGGTGCGCCTGTCCGAGGTGGCCCACGTGGCCCTGGAGAACACCGATTCGGACACGGTGGCCGAGACCGACGGCTCGGCCTGCGTGGTGCTCCAGGTGTCCAAGCGGTCCGGGGCCAATGAGGCGGCCACCGCCGAGGCGGTGGTGGATACCATGGAGGAGTACAGCCAGCGCAACTCCGCTGTGCGGTACACGGTGCTGTACAGCGCCGCCGACTACATCAACATCGCGGTGAACGCCGCCATGGAGAACATCTACATGGGGGTGGCCCTGGCCGCCATCGTGGTGTTCCTGTTCCTGCGGCGGCTGGGGGCCACGGCCACCATCTCGGTGTCCATGCCCGTGT
>CALWYA010000062.1 GCA_944385645.1 uncultured Oscillospiraceae bacterium | reverse complement strand
GTCCCGCCCACATAGGCCTGGCTGATGACGAAGATGGGATTGGCGGCGGCCCAGCCCTCCACAGCGGCGGCGCCGGCACCGTAGCCGGCCACATAGAACTCGCCGAAGGTGGAGAACACGTTCTGTCTGTGGACGTTGTTGCCGCTCTTCAGGAAGGCGATGGCGGCGTCCACATACTCTTTCTCAGCGGTCGCGTTGCCCCAGCCGCCTTCGCCGGGCTCCAGCACGAACAGGCCCTCGCCCTTTTCATCCGCCAGGGCGAACCAGCCGTTCTCCTCCAGGAACGTATAGGTGTCTTCCCCGTCGGGCACAGCCACGATGGTGAAGTAGGACCGGATGGAGGCCTCGGGGGCGATGTACACCTTTACGGTGCGGCCATCGTCCATCTTGCCGTTGCCGTCCACGTCGATGTTCTTGGTGAACCAGCCCGTCAGGGGCAGCTGCGCCGCCTGGGAGTAGTCATACTCCAGGTCGGTAATGCTGTCGAGGTCTCTTCCGGCCTCTTTGCCCTCAACGATTTCTTTCTGATCGTCCTCTGCGAACGCAGACGCGCTGTAGAACCGGTTCCCGTCCGCATCCTTGCTGTAGTGAGACAGGAACTCCCAGGCCATCGGGACCTCAGCGGGATAGCAGTTGTGCTCCCGCAGATAGGTCTGTCCCCAGACAACCATGGGGATCTCGTCCACATTGTTCCAGGTGTAAGTCCAGGTACGCGCGGTCCCTTCCTCTTTTTCGTCCGCATTGCCCCGGGTGGCCTCTGCTACCTTCAGCACATTGGCCTGCGCCAGATAGGAGAACCACTCTTTCAGCTGGTCGGCCGTCCACAGATCATCCATCAGGAACGGCAGGTCGCTCTGCCCCGTGACCAGCATGGTGGGCACCGCCTCATAGTTCCCCTCGGTCTGGCTGGCGAAAGAGGTGGAAGCCACAGCCGCGAAGAACTCGGGGTGGGTGCGGGTAAAGGTCTGCACCTGGCCGGAGCCCAGGGAGTGACCGGAGCCGTAGATCCGATCCCAGTCGATCAGCTGGGACAGCTCTTCGTCCTTCTCCAGGATGTCCCGCACGGCGTGGTAAGCCATGTCGGAGTTTTTCCAGCTCAGCGCGACGCCGTTGTTATAGGCCTCGCCCATGATGACCACGATCACGCCGTAGTCATTGGCCACACGCCACCACTGGGTGGAGTCGAAGCCCACGCTCACGCTCTGTGTCATGCCGGGGTACTGGAACACCACGGGAACCTTGCCGTCGCCGGCGCTGGTCGCGGAATCGGGGATGTACATCAGGTACTCCCGGGCGTCCAGCTGTCCATCTCCATTGTCGTCGGAGAATGCCACGATGCCGGACTCTACCGTGCCCTCGCCTACTTCGCCCTGCTCCCGGGCCAGCACGTAGTAGCCCGCATACTCCTTGCCCTCGTCAGAGGTAATGGGCTCCTCATAGGGCACATACTGCTCATCGGTCAGGTATCTCCCGCTCTGGGCGGTCTCCTGGGCGGCCACGCGGACAGACGTGTAATCCTGCCGCTCGCTCAGGTGGTTGCTGTACGCGAACGGCACGTTGTAGCGGCTGTACGCATACAGGAACTCGGCCAGCTCCTGCGCGGTCACAGACTGGACACCGTCGCTGACCTTGACCTGAGAAATACCGTGATCCTCGTCGGTGCAGTCGTTGGCATACTCAGTCTGGAACGCGTCGGAGTCCTTGGCCTGCCAGTACACATCGCCATCCGCCGCCTCCAGGCAGTCGTTGGCGCTCTTCCAGTAGGCCACGCTCTCGCTGTCGCTGGGCCCCACGAACCAGGTGGGCACGGGAACCTCATTGTGTGCGATCAGGCGGGGCTCATAGCCGTGAGCCTCCAGAACCTGTTTGAACAGCGCGTCATCGTCAATTCCGGGGTCATAGCCGCCGGTGTTGGTGCCGTCGTAGGTCTTGCTGCCCGTTTCGGCGCGGTAGTCCGCGTCCGCGGCTGTCGCGTTGATATAGGCCTGGCTGTCCACCAGGATGGGGTTATCAATGGCCCACGCCTCCAGGGCGGCGGCGCCCTTCTCATAACCCACCAGATAGAAGGTGCTGTAGTTGGTGAACAGGGTCACGTCGTTGGCGTTGACGCCGCTGTTCACAAAGCTCATGGCCTCCGTCACATAGGGCAGTTCCTCATCCATGGTGCCCCAGCCGTCCGCGCCGGGTTTCAGGAGGACCAGGACCTCGCCTCTTTGCTCCATCAGGTCCACATAGCCCTGCTGCTGCGCCCAGAACGTGGAATTCTCCACGCCGTCCGGGATGGCTACCACGGTAAAGTAGGCCCGGCAGGCCGCGTACTCGGGGAAGTACATCTCCACAGTGCGGCCATCCGCAAAGGTCTTCTGATACCAGCCGTCCAGCGGGATCTGGGCAGACTGCGTGTAGTCGACCTGGTACTCGTCCTTCTGGATGTCATCCAGATCGTCGAGCTCCTCGGCGACCACGGGCGTCTGATTGACGACGATCGGCTCACCATGTCCAACACCATTCTCATAGTACAGCAGCGTGTTGTCGTCGTCGCCCTTCTCCCATTTGCTGAACCACTCTTCCCACAGCCGGTTCACGTCGCCGGGAACCAGATTGTGGCCGCGGCCATAGCACTGGGTCCACACAAAGATGGGCACCTCGCCGTCGCCGAAATCGTCGCTCCAGATATAGCTGCGATAGCGGTTGGCGGTCTCAGTGGGGTTGACAATCAGGCTTACAGGAGCGCTCTGAGAACCGATCTGATCCTCCGTGATCCCGCTGACCACCTTCATATCAGGATCGGTCACCAGCTCATCCAGCGTCATGTTCAGCAGACGATTGGCCCAATAGCTCTGGGTGTTGGTGGTCCACGCGTACTGTCTGCCCATGGAGCCGGTCCACTCGCCGGCCACCAGCTCACCCAGCTTCATCGGCCAGTAGTCATACTCGCCATAGATGGCATAGAACGGCACGACCATGTTCGACCCGTTCTTCTGCGCGGAATTCTGGGTCCCGGAGGTGCTGCCGAACGCGGCGAACAGCTCCACGGTCTTGGTATCCTGGGCCAGCGTATTGGCCACCGCGCCGCCGCCGGCGGACTGGCCGAAGGCGTAGATGCGCTTCTCATTCACCGTGACGCCGGCCTTTTCGCAGTCCTTCTTGACCAGCTCCAGCATGTCCACCATGTAGTCGGCGTTTCCGGTGTTGTCATAGGTGACTGCGATAAAGCCGTACTTGTCCGCGGCCTCCTTGATGGCAGTGGCCTCAAAGAACACCATGGCCGTCTGGCCCGAACCGTGAGTGGCCACCACCAGGGGGGCGGGCTCATCGCCGTTTTCCTTCACGCTGTCCGGGATGTAGATGATGTAGGTCCGGTTGGTACCTTCCCACACGTGATCCCGGTAGATCACATTTGTACTGTCCTCGTCGGTGTAGGGCAGTCTCTCCGTGATGAAGTGTCCGTACACCGAGTTGTTGTCATACCCGCTGTAGTAGGTCAGGAAGCTGTTGATGTTCTTGGTCAGCTCCGGATCGCTCATATCCGCGACCGCATCGCTGCTCACCGCCACCTGGGTCTTGACGTCGCTGAACGAGGTCGCGATGGCATCCGAGTTCTCCTTGTCCTGCCAATAGACCTGACCGTAATTCTCATCCTCCTCTGCCTCATCCAGGCAATCGTTGACCTCTTGCCAATACTGGATCAGAGAGTCGCTCGTATTGCCCGCGAACCAGGTCGGGATCGGAATATCGCCATAGGTCTGGGCCGCGAAGGTCCGCTTCTGGGTGACCTCATCACCGTTGATGTCGGTATAACCCTCGAAGTCCATATTGTTGGGCTGCGGGGTGGCCTTTACCTGGGTCGCGCCGGCCGCATCCAACAAATCCTGATAGTCCTCGTCCGCCTGCGCGTTCACGTAGACCTGGCTGATCATCTTCAGGGGGTTCTGCGCCGCCCACAGCTGCATCGCGGGAGCGCCGTCGCCATAGCCCACCACGTAGTCGTAGGTGAACGCGGAGTAGTAGGTCCCGCTGCTCTTCAGAGTACCCATGGCCGCGTTCACGTACTCCAGCTCAGTCTGGACGTCGCCCCAGGCTTCACCCTCGGGCTTCAGGATCAACAGACAGGCCAGCGTCTCGTCCGCGATCTCGAACCAGCCGGAGTCCGTCAGGAACTGCGTGCTGTCCACACCAGAGGGCAGAGCCATGGTGATCCAGTACTCCCGCTGCCGGGCGCCGTCGGGGATGTAGACTTCCACCTCACGGGTGTCGTCGCCGACGTCGATCTGATAGGTGTAGTACCCATTGATCTGCTGATAAGACCCGATAATGTTCTTGTCGGCTTTCTCGGCTTCCTCAATGGGGGTGGGCTCGCCGGTTGCGGGAGCCGTATCCTCGCCGCCCGCAATATTCAGCACCCAATCACTGATGCTCTCCGTATAGGTCACATACTCAAAATTCTGAACCGCTTCGTCTTTCGCATCCGCCATCTGGTAAGTGTCGCCCACCTCCAGGGGCTCCCCATCCTCATACACATCCAGATAGGGCTCGTCAATATAGTACCAAGAGCTCATTTTCACGCAGGAGTGGTCGTTCACTCCCCACTCCTCGAACTTATAGCTCTTGAACGCAGAGATCCGCAGGTTCTCTGCGATCCACTCGTCGGACCACCCGGCATCCTGATAATACGGGATCAGAGCCTGGTAGGATTTCAGAGAGTCGATCGGATTGGCTAAGGGATCTTGCTCACCCTGAATGACCCAGATGGCGATGCCCTCCTGGGCAATTTCCTGAAGGCTCTCTTCCGGCCAGGTATCCTTATCGATGATGTTTTGGCGCGGACCATCCCCGATCCAGCCATTGTTGCAGATAAACACATCCACCAGCTCGGGGAAATCCCGCATGGTCTGGGAGCAGATGCCCGTACCGTTGGAGTTTCCGATCAGAATTACCTTTGTGATATTGTAATTCTCCTGGAAATACTCGATGGCATTGGCAACTTCTGCCCCTGCGTACTTGTTGTTCTGAGAGTGCACGTCGGGGCTGCCCACGATCACGCTGCCCAGCTCCAGCCAGGCCGCGGTGGCGTTGTCGTAGGTCACATTGGTGCCCAGATTGTTGGCCTGGAGGTTACCATTCTCGTCAAAGCCCTCCCAGTAAGAGGTGCCATTTCCGGTCACATACAGGACCAGGGGCATCCCCTCGTCCTCGTCATAGCTGCCCGGCACCTGGTAGTGGACCGGCACCTTTCCGTCAAACTCGGTATAATAGCGCCCATCTACAGCCTCCACATAGGCGATATCATAGTCGTCATACACCTCGTTGACGGTTTCTTGCCACTTGCTTCTCTGATAGTGGCCATATCCGTCTGTCAGGCTGAGGCCGTCTTCCATGCTGGCGTCAGCTCCGATGGCCAGCACCAGATCCAGCTCCTCGCGGGTAAAATAATTGAAGGGCTTTCCGCTTCTGTCGGCATACACCTCATATCCGGTAGACGTCCCTTCTTCATCAAATTCTTCCGCAATCGCCCAACTAGCGGTGCAGAGCATTCCGAAGGGCTTGTTATCGGCGGGGCCCTGGTCAAAGGAGAGGACCACCGTGTTGCCATCCACTTCTACGCTGTCAATGGCGCCCTCTTCAAATTCCCCCTTCTGGAACGCGCGATCCCAAACCTTATAGTCGAGCGCCGCAGCCGCATCCATGTCCGTCCCCTCTGGGAACGTGACCTCAATTTTGTACAGCCGCTGACCATAAAAGTTCGGCGTGGTAAACGCCTGGATCGATTCAATATCGTCCACAGTCAGTTCTTCCGCTGGCTCCTCCTGCGGAGGCTCCTTCTGACTCTCCGTCTTTACGGTCCACAGATTCGACTCTGTGTCCTCGCTCATGACCAGGGCGTTGGTTTCCTCCTCCCCGGTGTGGCGCAGCCGCAGGTCCAGAGAGGTAATATTGTTGATGGTGTAGCCATCAACAATGAGAACGGCGCCGTTCTCGGCCGCGGTCACTTCGCTAATGGTAATCTGCTCAAACTCACCGTCCTCGGAGGTTTTCCCCTCTAGGATGTAACTCTCCCCGGTAAGCTCTTGCTCACTTAGATCAGTGTCTTCCTGGTACGTGATCTCCACTTGTGTCAACTGGAACTCTTCTGCTATCTCCTCCGTATGCACTTGTATGGAGGTCACATCGGCTACTGTTAGCTGCTGCTCGGGCTCCGGTTCGCCCTGTGGCTGCGGCTCCGACTCCGGCCCTACGGCCATTGCGCTGCCGCCCAGCAGGGAGAGCACCATTGCGCCTGTCAGCACAGAAGATAGGATCCGTCTTGACAATCGTCTCATGCTTTTCTGTCTCCTTTCATTTTTGATGGAACTCCTCTGCGCAACTGATTGGATGATCCCCCCCCTCCCCGCAAAGCATTTTTGTTGTCTTTGCTTATTTTTTCCGCTGGTGTGCTAATTGAATTGTAATATCAAACAATTTTCACTTCCAATATTTCTTTTTCATGCTCCAATCTACCAAATGCATGTATCAGTATGTCAGAGCGCCCGGGCCGTGCGCAAAACCGCCCCCGGACAACGCGCCCGAGCATAGAAAAAAGCCCTGGAACTGTAAAATTCCAAGGCTTTTCAGATGGTGGAGATAAGCGGGATCGAACCGCTGACCTCTTGAATGCCATTCAAGCGCTCTCCCAGCTGAGCTATACCCCCATCGGTCTTGTGCGGAACAGGTCGTCTTGTTCAGCGCAGGTGTTATCTTACCATACCGCCCCCCATTTGTCAACCATATTTTTTCATTTTCTGAAAGTTTTTTTCGAGGGCCGGCGGAGTGGGAAAAAATCGGCGGTTTTGTTGCCCTTTGGGCCAAAAAACGGTATAATATGGGATCATACGCAAATCACGCGGCTTTCCACTCTGTCCGGCGTCCCGCGCTTCGCGGCGGGACCGCACACGGATACCGAATCGGGGGCCGCCGAAAGGAGCACGCTATGGATCTGTGCGACATCCGGGAGATCAAATCCCTGCTGGCCCGGCACGGCTTTCACTTCTCCAAGTCCATGGGGCAGAACTTCCTCATCCAGTCCTGGGTCCCCCGGGACATCGCCGCCGCCTCCGGGGCGGAGCCTGGGGTGGGGGTGCTGGAGATCGGGCCGGGCATCGGCCCCCTCACGGACCGGCTGGCCGGGCTGGCGGACAGGGTGGCGGCGGTGGAGCTGGACCGCTCCCTGCTCCCCGTGCTGGCCGAGACCATGGCCGGCCACGACAATGTGGAGATCGTCCCCGGGGACATCCTGAAGCTGGACGTCCCCGCCCTGGTGGGGGAGAAGCTGGCCGGGCTGACCCCCATCGTCTGCGCCAACCTGCCCTACAACATCACCACCCCTGTCCTCACCGCCCTGCTGGAGGCCCGCTGCTTCGCCTCCATCACGGTGATGATCCAGCGGGAGGTGGCCCGGCGGATCTGCGCCGCCCCGGGGACACCCGATTACGGGGCCTTCTCGGTCTACTGTCAGGTCCACGCCGGGACGGAGCTGCTCTTCGACGTGCCCCCCGACTGCTTCCTCCCCGCCCCCAAGGTGACCTCCTCGGTGCTGCGGCTCACCCCCCGGCCCCTGCCGGCGGAGATCGAGGACGCGGCCTTCTTTTTCCGGGTGGTCCGGGCGGCCTTCGCCCAGCGGCGCAAGACCCTGCTCAACGCCCTGGGGGCCGCCTTCGGCGGGCAGGTCTCCAAGGAGGAGCTGGCCGGGCTGCTGGCCGGCTGCGGCCTGCCCCCTGACGTGCGGGGGGAGCGGCTGGGCATCCCGGAGTTTGCCGCCCTGGCCCGGGCCCTCCGGCAGACAGGGACGCAGGCCGGGTGAACCGGCCCAGAAGGGCCCGATCCGGCAATTTGTGGGGCGGTTTTGCATTGACTTTCTCCTACCGTCCGTGTATGATTAGAGTAGCGTAAGAAATTTCCCTCCGGCGCCCGGGCGCGACCCGCCGGAAGATTATCAGGAAAGAGGTTGAACAACTATGGCAGCAATCGATCTGACCCAATACGGCATCACCGGCACCACTGAGATCATCCGCAACCCCTCCTTCGAGTTCCTGTTTGAAGAGGAGACCCGCCCCGACCTGACGGGCTATGACAAGGGACAGCTCACCGACCTGGGGGCCGTCAACGTCATGACCGGCATCTACACCGGCCGCTCCCCCAAGGACAAGTTCATCGTCCTGGACGACGTGTCCCGGGACACCGTGTGGTGGACCTCCGACGCGTTCAAGAACGACAACAAGCCCGCCTCCCAGGAGGCCTGGAACGAGTGCAAGCGCCTGGCCCAGGAGCAGCTGTCCAACAAGCGGCTGTTCGTCATGGACGTGTTCTGCGGCGCCAACCACGACTCCCGCATGGCCATCCGCTTCATCATGGAGGTGGCATGGCAGGCCCA
>CALWYA010000061.1 GCA_944385645.1 uncultured Oscillospiraceae bacterium | reverse complement strand
TGGCTGTCCAGCTCGCACTTGGCGGCGTTGGCGAACAGGGGACGCATGGCCTTGGACTGGCTCATGGGCAGGGAGGCGAATTTCTCGGTGAAGCGGTCCCAGGTGGCCTGGGGATAGATGGCCAGGCAGGCGTCCACCCCCATGGCCAGATAGAAGGAGACGCCCAGCTCCTCCCGGAGCTTGGCGGGGATGAACAGCCGGCCCTTGGCGTCGATGCTGTGCTCATAGGTTCCGGTCACGTCCCTCACCTCTCCCCCACTTGACTGGTCTTTTCAGGGATTTTACTCCACTTTGCTCCACTGTGCTTTTAAGTATAAAGCCTGTTGACATAAAAAGCAAGTGTTTTTTTCATATTTTTTTGTCAAAAATCCGGAAGTTTCAGGCAAAAGCCGGCCCTTTTTTAACGCAAACATTTGTTCTATTTTCTCTCCTCTTTTCCCGTTTCGTCTCTTTGTCCCACAAGATAGCCGCCTGCGTCCCCGCTCGCCACAATATCTGGTGTGGAAGTTTTTCCCTTTCCGTTTTTTCCTGCGTCAGCGGGAAAATTTGATCTTTTCCCGGCCGGCCGGGCGTGCTATACTGGAGGAAAGCTTTGCGGGCCGGCGGCGGGGGCAGTCCCCGCCCTGCATGGTGCGTTTTTGGCAGGGGCCCATGTCCTCATCGGCCCCTGCCGGCGGCGCGTCCAGGAGGCCGCGCCCTGCAAAGCAATACCGGATGATCAGAAAGGAGGCGGCGGACATGGACCATCCCACCTGGGAGGAGCTGGAGCGGACCTGTCTCAGCTGTCAGAAGTGCGCCCTGGCCGACGGCCGGCACCACGTGGTCTTCGGAGTAGGGGCCCGGGACGCGGAGGTCATGTGCATCGGCGAGGGCCCCGGGGAAAACGAGGACCTCCAGGGGGAGCCCTTCGTGGGCCGGGGCGGCAAGCTGCTGGACGAGATGCTGGAACTCATCGACTTGGACCGGGCGAAGAACGTGTACATCGCCAACATCGTCAAGTGCCGCCCGCCCCAGAACCGGGACCCCCTGAACACCGAGCAGGACGCCTGCATCGGCTATCTCCGGGCCCAGGTGGCCCTGATCCGCCCCAAGATCATCGTGTGCCTGGGCCGCATCGCCGCCTGCCGCCTCATCCGGGAGGACTTCAAGATCACCCGGGAGCACGGCCAGTGGGTCCGGAAGTCCGGGGTGTGGATGACCGCCCTGTATCACCCCGCCGCCATCCTCCGGGACCCCTCCAAGCGGCCGGACACCTTCCAGGACCTGAAGGGCCTCCAGACCAAGATCCGGGAGGTCTGTGAACGGACCTATTGAAAAATCCCCGCCGGTTTTTGAACCGGCGGGGATTTTTTTGAAACCCGCGCGCCTCCCCCCTCGTACCTAAGGGCAGAACCGGACGCGCGGATGGTTTGGATTGGTCCCAATTCTTTTGTGTGTTCCCGCCCCGCAGGGGGCGGGAGCACCAGGGAAAATTTTGAACCCGGGAACACGAAGGGAATTGGGCGTGTTATTTTGTCACAGAGAGGAGGGACCCCCTTGGAGGAACACGACCTGATCCTCCGGCTGAAGGCCGGCGACCGGCAGGCCCTGGAGGCGCTCATCGACCGCTACACCCACTACTGCGGGGCGGTGGCCGCCCGGGCCCTGGGCCCCTGCCCGTCCCGGGAGGACCTGGAGGAGGTGGCGGCCGACGCCTTCCTGGCCCTGTGGCGCGGCCGGGAGGGGCTGGACCCGGACCGCCCCCTGCGGCCCTGGCTGGCGGTGACCGCCCGGAACCTGGCCCTGGACCGGCTCCGGGCCCGGCGGGAGACCCAGGAGCTCTCCCCCTGTCTGCCGGATGCCCGCCCCGGCCCGGAGGAACTGGCCGAGCGCCAGGCCCTCCACGACCAGCTGCGGCGGCTGGTGGAGGGGCTGGAGGAGCCCGACCGCACCTTGTTCCTGCGCTATTACTATGAGGAGGAGCCCCTGTACCAGGTGGCCAGCCGGCTGGGCATGAACCTGTCCACCGCCAAGACCCGGCTGGCCCGGGGGCGCAAACGGCTGAAACAGGCCCTGACCGGGCCAGGAGGGATGCAATATGTCAAGCCACATCCATGAGCTGTGGGCGGAGCTGGACCTGCCCGAGCTGTACCCGGAGCCCGACCCGGCACGGGTCCGGGCCCGGGTGGGAGCCGCCCTGGACGGGGAGCGTTCCCCCGTCCCCGTCCAAACAAAGCCGGCCGCCAAACAGCGGGTCCGGACGGCCCTCCTGCTGGCCGCCGTGCTGGCCCTGACGGCGGGCTCCGCTCTGGCGGCCTACCGGGCCGACCTGCTGGCCCTGTTTTTCCCCGGGGACGACACCTCCGCCCTGGCGCCCTACGTCCAGACCGGCCTGGACACCGTTGAAGCCCAGGACTGGCGGGCCACGGTGGACAGCGCCCTGTACGACGGGCAGTCCCTGTACGCGGTGGTCACCCTCCAGGGCAGGACGCCGGAGGCGGCGGATGGGCTGACCAGCGGCGAGATCGTCGCCGACGGCTACTGGGACTATTACCTGGACGTCCAGCAGGCCCGCGGGAACACCCTGGTCCCCTCGGACCGGGCGGGCGTCGTCCAGCCCATCCTGGACGGGAAGACGCCCGGGGACCTGCTGGTGTGCGACATCGACGCCTACGCGGGCTGGTACCATGTGCGGGAGCTGGAGCCCGCCGCCCCCGACGGGCGCACCTGGGCTTTCCAGCTGTACATGGGGGACTACCTGGGGGCCCGGTCGGAGCCCTTCACGCTGTGGTTCTCCTTCCTGGGGCCGGAGCTGTCCATCCAGATCCCCCTGGACCGGCCGGCGGAGCCCGTCCGCCTGGCCCCTGCCCTGGCGGTGGAGGCCGACTGGCGGCAGGGGCTGGAGGGGACCCTCACCGACGTGTCCCTCACCCCCCTGTCCTGCACCTTCACCCTGGAGCGGCGGGGGGACTGGGTCCGGGGGGAGTACCTCACCAATATGGAGCCCATGGACACCAAGGAGGTCCAGCTGTTCGCCCTCCGCAGGTCCGACGGCACCCTGCTCACCCCCTGGGCGCTGGGGAGCACCGACACGGTGAGCACCCTGGCCGACGGCAGCTATGTCGGCCTCCGCGACTTGGCGGGCCGGGAGGACCTGTCCGGCACCGGCCTGATCGTCAGCTGCACCTTCGACGCCCCTCTGGACCTGGAGGACGTCACGTCCTTCCTGTACGGGGGCTGGGAGTTCCCCCTGGACGGCTCGGCCCCTGTCCCGGTGGAGGACCCGGCGCTAAAGGAGGCCTTTTTCCCCTTTGACGTCCACCCCCTCCGCTCCGGGCCGGACCGCGGCATTGACCCGGGCTACGCCTCCAATCTGGAGGAGTTGTGCGAAAATTTGGGGGCCGGGTACCGGTACGACCGCCCCGCCCGGGCCGCCACAGTCACCTGGCAGGGCAGGACCGTCGTCCTGACAGCGGACTCGTCCACCGCTCTGGTGGACGGGGAACCTCTGGAACTGGACCGGCCCGTGGTGAAGGACGGCCTGTCCCTGGCCGTCCCGGTGGACCTGCTGACCCGGATCTGGGACCTGGAGCTGGAGCCCCGCTTCCAGCCCACCGAACAGACGGAGGGAACCGGGGAGGTCCTGAGCGGATATACCGCGTCTCCCGCCTGGAGCTGAAACCGTACCCGCACCCCGGCGGGTGCACGATTTCCGCCAAAAAAGCCGGCGGCCATGAAAATGGCCGCCGGCTTCGGCGTTTGAATCAACGTGGTCAAATAGCTGAAAACAAAATAGCTGAAAACACAGATCGTCCCGCAGAGCTGTCCGCGGACCTTTTTCCACATCCGGCAGACAGATTCCGCGTCAGAAGTCAAGCAGAAGGGCCAGCAGGAACGCAGCCTGCACGCAAATGTAGGGGATGACAACTTTGTATGCCGGCCGCACAACGACCAGTCCCACACCTGCCAAGGGAAATGCCGCAAAAAGGCCCGTCACCAGGGGAGCGGGTATCTCATATCCCCAGGCGGTCAGAAAGCCGCACAGGCCGAACATCGCCGCCGTCAGCCAAAAGTATTGCAGGTAACGCAGAGGATATTGCGCCCGGGATTCCGGAGACCGGAATGCGGCAAAGGAGACATAGGCCAAGACGGCCAGAACCAGCAGGATGCGGACCGCATAGCACAGGGTCAGGCAGTTCTCCAGCGTGATCAAAAAACTCAGGAGCGTGACAACAAGCAAAACCTGATAGGTCCCATCTTTAAACGCCCTCATTCCAAGTCCTTTCCTCCCCTCTCTGCCCACCGCAGCGCCCTTGGATCCGTTTTTCAATAAAATCCGGGATACTTGACGAACCCCGTCACGGCGGCCAGAAGCAGGATCAGCAAAAGGGCGTACCACCCCTCCCGGACGCTCTTGACCGGGACGCCGGACAGGAGAAAGCCCAGCAGGACGGGGGAGCGAATCGACAGCGGCGGCCTCCCCGCCGCCGCGCGTCTCTCCCGGATCAGCTGATAGATCTGGCTGACGATCAGGATCCCGATCAGCAGCATGATGAAGCCATAGAGCATGATTCGGACCAAATCATTTGCGCGATAGCGATAAACGCTCCCCACCGTCAGTACAAAGGCGATCCGGTATACCACGCAAATGGTCTTTGTGATTTTTTCCTCCACCGCGTTCGCCCCCTCCGCCGGTTTTCCGGGCTCTCAGGCCGATCTTTTGTATATGGATTATACCGAAATTTCCCGGCTCTGTCGAGTGGTCTGCGGGTCATTTCTCTCTCCTCTCGGCCCGCAGAAGGCGGGCTGCCCCTACAAAATACTTCCGGAGCTGTCGAGCGAAGCGAGACTGATGAGGGAGCAACGATGAACCAACGGGGCGGGTAATCGGGAACACCTCATCCGTCACAGCCGAAGGCGGCGGCCCCTACCAGTACCGGCGTGGGAAGGCCGGGCGCACGCTGTGCGCCCCTACACACCCCGCGCGGGGGTCCCAAAATTCCTAACTCCTAACTCCTAATTCCTAATTTTATCTCCTATCTCCTATCTTATATCTCCTATCTCCACTCTCCCGCTCTACCCCCACCCCCCGTCAAAGCCGTCCCGCTCCCGCTCCCGGACCACGAACACCTCGTACAGTCGGCTGAGGGCGTCCCAGGCGGGCTGGTCCAGGGTGCCGGTGGGGGGCAGGCCCCCCGCCCGCTGGAGCCAGCGCACGTTGTCCGCCCAGGCGGCGGTGTGGACCCCGTCGGCCGGAGCGTCGGCGATGCCCGCAAACTGGCGGGAGAGCACCTGAAACATGGTCTGGGGGAGAATCAGATATTCCCGGCGGGCGCCCGCCTCCACCCGGGTCCCCTCGGCGGGGAAGACGCGGACGGGGCGGGTGGGGCCGGCGCGGCCCTCCAGCTCCCGCCACCGGGCCCGGAGGGCCTCCCAGGTGGCCGGGTCGGCCCGGCCGGTCAGAGGCAGTCCGGCCTTCTTCTGAAAGCGCAGCACCGCCTCCAGGGTCCGCTCCCCGAACACCCCGTCCACTGCCAGGCTGGTCAGTTCCGGATCAGCCCGGGCCAGCTGTCCCAGCATATACTGCAGGCCCGCCACCGGGCGGGCGAACAGCTCCCGCTCCCGCAGCTCCCGGCGGGTATTGGATATACTCATACCAGCGTCCCTCCCTGTTCCCACTGTACTCCGTCCCGGTCCCCCAGCTCCAGCGCCCGGCCCGGATACTGCCCCAGCCGGGGGGTGTCGGCAAAGCGCCCGGCCTCCTCCGCCGGGGCAGAGGCCAGCACGGGGACCGCCTCCTCTCCCAGGGACTGGGCCCGGACCGTGTCCCGCTGAAAGAAGATCTCCGCCTGAACAAAGGCGTCATAGATGGCGTTCCAGGTCTCCTCATCCACCACGGCGTCGGGAAGCAGGCCCGCCTTCCGCTGGCACTCCCGCACCGCCCGGGCGGTGGCCTGGCCGAAAATGCCGTCGATGGCCGGAGCCTGAATGGAACTGTCCAGCTCGGCCAGGACGGACAGCATATACTGGAGCACCTCCACCTCCCCTCCCCGGTCCCCCTCCCGGAGGATGCCAGGGAATTGGAACTGGACGGCATAGAAGGTCTGCCCCTTGCTGATGAGCTCGGCCAGCTGGAGCACCCCCACATAGAGATAGACCAGCTTATACCAGGTGGCCTTGCCCACCACCCCGTCCCGGACCAGGTAGAAGGTCCGCTGGAACACCAGCACCGACTCCCGCGTTGCCTGATTGAACACGCCGGAGGCCGGGGAGATCTTGGGGATGGCCGGGTAGTTCTGGGCGATGCGGTTGAGCATGGCCTGGACCACCACCACGTCGGGGCCCGTGTCCCCCAGGCGCAGGGGGCTGCCTGGGTAGGACAGGGTGATGTCCCGGATGGGAGCCTCCACCACCAGCTCGATGTCGCCGCCGTAGTAGTGCTTCAGGATCTCCACCGAGTTGTAGCCCTGGAGGGCCATGGACTGGCTGCCCCACTGGGACAGGCCGTCGCAGGTGGAGGTGGTGCCGTTGCAGAATTTGGCGGACAGGGGCTCCACAAACCCCTGGCGGCGGATATAGTCGTTGAAGATCTCATCCACCACCTGGCTGATGTTCTCGAAGATGTTCCGCCCCCGGATGAACTTCTGGTCGTACTGGGTGGTGGAGGTGATCTGGAAGGAATAGCCCCGGCTGGGGTAAAACTCGGTATACACCCGGTTCAGGGCAAAGGAGATGATGGCCAGCACGTTGGCCCGGATGGCGGAGATGCCCCAGGTGGGGTAGATCTCGCTGGAGGCCACGTTCTTCACATACTCGGGGAACTCCACCGTCACGTTCTCCGCCCACTGGGCGGGCAGCCCCAGATGGACCGTGATGGTCCGGGGCACATAGGGGATGATGATGGGCACGGGATCACCTCACAGACTCTGGGGAGTGATCTCCCGCACATCCAGCCGCTCCAGGCTGCTCTGCCCCCGGGACAGGGGGAGCAGCTCCATGGTCTGCACCGTCTCCACCCCCGGAAAAATCTGCACTCCCACCGCCTCCAGCATGGCATAGCCCGGGTGCTCCGCCCACACGTCGCACACGCTGAAGGGCGGGGCCGCCCCCTCCTCCTGGGGGAACTCGCTTCCGGACAGGTCCGGAGCGGCGATGTCAACGGGGCGGATGGCTCCGCTGCTGTCGGTGGCCTGGACGGAGAGCAGCCGCAGCCTGCCCCCCTCCCCCGGGGCGGTGACCACCACCGTGGCCCCCTCCACCGGGATCTGGGCCTGGGAGACGTAGACCCGCACGGTCAGCCGGCCTGTGGACTCCATGTCGCATTCCTCCTTCCGGGCAAGGCGCCCGGTTTTCCCCATCCTATGCGCCGCCCCCCACCGGCGGCACTGCCGGAGGCAGGGATCTGCGCCGTTCGTCATTCCAAGGCCCCGGAGGGGCCGTGGGAATCCGTCCCCTATTGCGAGGGATACGGATTGCCGCGTCGGGCCTGCGGCCCTCCTCGCAATGACGGATTACGATAGGGTATCGTCTAAAGAGAGATGGTATGGAATTTGCGACGACGAAGGGCCGCCCCCAACTTTTCGTTGCATTTCCCCGCCGGCTATTGTACAATGAGATGAACCAAACCGACGAGAGGAGGGGCCCCATGAGCATGACGGTCATCCGGGCGGTGGAGCCCCGGAGCCCGGCCCACCGGGCGGGGGTGCGGCCCGGGGAGACCCTGACCCACATCAACGGCCACCCCATCCTGGACGTGCTGGACTACAAATTCTACAGTTACGACCCCCGGCTGGAGCTCACCCTGCGGGAGGCCGGCGGCGGGACCCGCACCGTCCGCCTGCGCAAGGAGGAGGGGGAGGACCTGGGGCTGGACTTCGAAACCTACCTCATGGACCGGGCCCGCTCCTGCGCCAACAACTGCATCTTCTGCTTCGTAGACCAGATGCCCCCGGGGATGCGGCCCTCCCTGTACTTCAAGGACGACGACGCCCGGCTGTCCTTCCTCATGGGCAACTACCTGACCCTCACCAACCTGTCCCAGCGGGAGATCGGGCGCATCTGCGAGCTGCGCATCTCCCCCATCAACATCTCGGTCCACACCACCGACCCGGTCCTGCGGGAGCAGATGCTGAAGCACCGCCGGGCGGGGGAGGTGCTGGACATCATGTCCCGGTTCGCCCAGGCGGGCATCACCATGAACTGCCAGATCGTCTCCTGCCCCGGCATCAACGACGGCCCCGCCCTGGACCGCACCCTGGCCGACCTGGGGGGGCTGTGGCCGGCGGTGGAGAGCGTGGCGGTGGTGCCGGTGGGGGTGACCAAATACCGGGAGGGCCTGTGCCGGATCGACCCCTACACCCGGGACCAGGCCGGGGCGGTCATTGACCAGGTGGAGGCCTTCGCCGCCGGTTTCCGGTCGGAAAAGGGCACCAGCTTGGCCTGGTGCTCCGACGAGTTCTACCTCCTGGCGGGCCGGGACCTGCCGGAAAAGGACTACTACGAGGACATGAACC
>CALWYA010000060.1 GCA_944385645.1 uncultured Oscillospiraceae bacterium | reverse complement strand
CACCTCCTGCCAGAACTGGGTGACCACCCCGGCGATGATGGGGCCCCGCCAGATGACCGGGTCGGTCTCGTGGGCGGAGAGCAGGTTCAGGGACATGAGCTCGATCCCCCCCGGGGTGACGGCCGGGTCGATGCCCGCGTCGGTGCCGGTGGCCTTCTGGTGGATGCCGAAGGCGGTGGGGATGGAGGGGCCGGTGATGTCGGCGTCCAGAATGGCCACCTTTCTGCCCCGCTGGGCCATGGCGGCGGCCAGGCAGGCGGTGACGGTGCTCTTGCCCACGCCCCCCTTGCCGCTGACCACCGCGATGACCTTCCCGATGTGGGACAGGGCGTTGGCCGGGACACGCATGTCCCGGGAGGAGCAGTCGGCGGAGCAGCTGGAGCAGTCGTGGGTGCAGTTTTCTGCCATAAATAGCATCTCCTTACAACGGTTGTTGAAAAATGGAAACGGGATCAGCGCACCAGGGTGTTCTCCTGGGGGGCCTCGTCCCGGGTCTCCTGAACGGAAAAGTAGTAGGACAAGATGTCGGCGGCCATAGCGCCCAGCTCCGAGCCGCTGCCGCCCCGCTCCACCACCAGGGCCAGGGCCACCTCCGGGTCGTCATAGGGGGCGAAGCACACGAAGATGGCGTTGGCGTCGGTCTGGTCGTCCACCTGGGCCGAGCCCGTCTTGCCGCCCGCCTGGAAGGGCAGGTCCCGGAAGTGCTGGCTCACCGAGCCCTGGGTGGTCAGGGCCAGCATGCCCGCCTTGACCGCCTGGAGGTTCTCAGTCTCGATCTCGATGGTGCCCAGCACCTGGGGCTCGTAGGTGTACTCCACCTGGGAGAAGTCGCCGGATTTGACCTCCTTGAGCAGGTGGACGGCGTTGCGGGTGCCGCCGTTGACCAGGGTGGCGATGTAGTTGGCCAGCTGGACGGGGGTGAACTGGCTGCTCTCCTGGCCGATGGCCACCGACAGCACGCTGCCCTCGTACCAGGTGCCCCCCAGGGACTCGGTGAACTCCGGGCTGGCCATGACCCCCTTCTCCTCGAACAGCTCGATGCCGGTGTACTGGCCCAGGCCGAAGCGGGTGGCGTAGTCCACCAGCACGTCGATGCCCACCTCCCGGCCCACCTCATAGAAGAAGTAGTTGCAGGACACCTCGATGGCCTCAGACACGTTGATCCAGCCGTGGGTGGTCCCCCGCTGCCAGTAGATCCAGCACATGGGCTGGGGGCTGGACCAGTAGGTGTACCGGCCCAGGTCCTCGATCTCGGTGTCCGGCTCGATGATCCCGGTCTCCAGGCCGGCCACGGCGGTGACCATCTTGAAGGTGGAGCCGGGGGCGTATAGGCCCTGGAGGGCCCGGTTGAGCAGGGGCTTGGTGGGGTCGGAGGCGTACTGGTTGTAGTCGGCGTTGTAGCGGGTGATGTCATAGGTGGGGTAGGAGGCGCAGGTGAGCACCTCGGCGGTGTCCACGTCCAGCACCACGCAGGCCGCCCCGCCGGTCTCCTCCTCCACGTCGATGGCGGGGACCGAGGCGGCCAGCACCTGCTCCACATAGCCCTGCAGGCCGATGTCCAGGGTGAGGACCACGTTGCCTCCGGGCTCCGGCTCCTCCAGCCAGGTCTCGGAGACAATCTTGCCCTCGGCGTTGCGCTCTACCGTCCGCATCCCCGGGTCCCCCCGGAGGTAGGACTCGAAGGCCTGCTCCACCCCGTCCCGGCCCACCGTGTCGTTGAGGGAGTAGTCGGGGACCCCGTCCCCGTCCTCGTCCAGGGAGGTGTAGTACTCCACCTCCTCGGGGAAGATGGGGGTCACCCGGCCCAGCAGGTGGGCGGCGTAGGGGGTGTGGTACTGGCGCACGGTGGTGGCCTCGATGACTACCCCGGGGAGGGACTGCTCCTTCACCCGGGAGATGAAGTCGATGTCCACCTCCTGGGCAAAGACGTACTCGTTGGCCTGATAGACCCCGGTGGAGCGCAGGTACAGCTCGTACAGCACCCCGGCCACCGCCCGGGCGTCCTCCGGGTTCAGGTCCCCCAGGTTCAGGGGGGGGATGTCCCCCTCCGGGGTATCCTCCTCGTCCACCGCGCCTGCGCCCCGCAGGCCGAAGGTACGGCACATGGCCCCCAGCAGGGCCTGGGCGTCGGGGGGCTCATAGGGTTCCTCCTCCTCCGGCTCCGGGGCGGGCTCCTCCCCGCCGCCTCCGGTGAAGAAGTCCACGATCCGATCCAGCAGGCCGGGCTCCTCCGGCTCCGGTGCGGGGGCCGCGGCCTTTTCCGGGTCCAGGGTGGGGTCCTCCTCCAGCCAGCCCAGCTCCAGGGCCAGCCGGCCCAGCCGGGTGAGAGTGTGTACGACCTCCCCCTCCTCGTCCACCGAGGTGGTGTAGTAGGGGGTGTCGGTGGTGAAGGTGAAGGGCTCGGTCTTGGAGATGGGCAGATTGTCCGTCCACTCCACTCCCTCGGCCCGGGCGGCCTCGATCAGGGCCAGGAGGGTGTCGTTGCGCCGGCTCCCGGCGGCGGTCACGGCGTCCTTGTCCTCGTCCTTCATGAGGGAGGTGTCCAGGGTGACCTGGTAGACCACCCGGTTGGACACCAGCACCTGGCCGTTCCGGTCCAGGATCTGGCCCCGGGCGGACTCCACCGTCTGGGTCTCGGCCACCCGGCGCTGGGACTGCTCATAGTAGTCGGCCCCGTTGTTGATCTGCAGATCATAGAGGGTGGCCCCCATGCCGGCGACCATCAGGGCCAGAAGGACCGCCACGGCCAGGGCCCGGCGGCGGAATTGTTTGGGATCCAAGGGAAGACCTCCTTTCCAGAGGGGACGCGGGGATCAGGCCAGGCGGGTGCCCCCCACCCGGCGGTAGACTGCCCGGAACAGCAGCCACACCAGGGGGCTCCACACCAGGGACCAGAGGACCTCGGGGGCGGCCACCCGGAGCATGGCCCCCAGGTCGGCGGCGTGGGTGAGCAGCCCCCGGGCGACGCGCAGGCCGTCCAGGGCGCACAGCAGGCCGGCGGCGCACAGGAGATAGCCGGGGAAGGACTGCCGCAGGACATACTGGGACAGGTGGCCCATGATCAGCCCGGCCAGGGCCAGGCCGAACACCAGCCCCCCGAAGCCGCCGGGGTAGGCGGCCTCCCACCACAGGCCCACCGCCAGGCCGAAGCCGGTGCCGGCGTAGGCCCCCTCCAGCACGGCCACCGCCGCCGCCGCCAGGGGCAGCAGCATAGGGGTGACCCCGAACAGGGGCAGGCGGGGGAGGATCTGGGCGTCCATCAGCCACACCGGCACCAGGGCCAGGGCGTAGATCAGCCATTTGTGGAACAGGTCGCGGCGGGTCAAGGCGCTCCTCCTCTCTCACTCCACGATTGCAAAGTCCTTGATGACGAATACCTCGATGAGGTTGTCCAGCTGGGCCTCGGGGACCACCACGGCGTACCGGGACTGGCCGGAGGGGTCGGTGAAGACCCCCTCCACCTGGCCCACCACCAGCCCGGAGGGGTACACGTCCCCCCGGCCCGAGGTGAGCACCTCGTCCCCGGAGACCAGCTGGGCCCCCTCGGGCAGGTAGCTCAGGCGCAGCTTGCCCTGGCTCATCAGGTCGAAGCTGCCCTCCAGGATGCCGGCGGAGTAGGTGCGGGAGACGATGCCCCCCATCTCGATGCCGGTGTCGATGACGGTGGACACGGTGGACCAGTTGTAGCCCACCTTGGACACCACCCCCACCAGCACCCCCGTCTCGGTGATGACGCAGTCCCCCGCCTCCACGTCGGCGGAGGAGCCCTTGTCCAGGGTGAGGGTGGACTCCCAGTTGACGGTGGACCGCTCGGTCACCCGGGCCGACTCGAAGACGAAGTCCCGGCGGCGCTCCTGCAGGTCCAGCAGCTGCCGCAGCTGCTCGTTCTCCCGGATGGCCTCCTGGCCCTGGCGCACCTGGTCCTCCAGCTCGGCCACCTGGGCGCGCAGGTCGGACAGCTCCTCCTGAATCTGGCCGTATCGGAAGACGTAGTTGTACACCCCCTCCGCCCAGTTGGCCACGGCGGACACTCCGCTGCGGATGGGGGCGGTGACGGTGGACACCACGTTGGACAGTGGGTCGGCATTTCCCCCCAGCAGGGAGGAGGTCACCCCGATGAGGATGGACAGCAGCAGGGCGATGACCAGCAGCAGTATCCCGTTTTTCCGCAGGAAATCCTTCACGCGCGTCGCTCCTTTTCAGCGGCCAGGGCCAGGGGGTCCAGACCGAAGCCGGCCAGCATCCGGGCCAGCCGGCACACGGGCAGACCCATCACGTTGTAGTAGTCCCCGTCGATGCCCTCCACCAGCATGGCCCCGTAGCCCTGAATGCCGTAGGCCCCGGCCTTGTCCATGGGCTCGCCGGTGGCCACATAGTGGGCGATGTCCGCCTCCGACAGGGGGCGGAAGCGGACGGCGGCGGCCTCGTGCCCGGTGTCCGCCCGGTCCCCCAGGCGGACGGTCACCCCGGTGTAGACGGTGTGCTCCCGGCCGGACAGGCGAGCGAGCATCCGGGCGGCCTCCGCACCGCTGCGGGGCTTGCCCAGCACCAGACCGTCGATGGACACCACCGTGTCGGCGGCGATGACCAAGGCCTCCGGGTGGGCGGCGGCCACCTCGGCGGCCTTCTGCCGGGACAGGGCCTCCACCAGCCGGGCGGGAGACAGGGCGGGGTCGGCCCGCTCCTCCCCCCGGGCGGGGATGACGTCAAAGGGAGACAGGCCCATCCGCTCCAGCAGCTCCCGCCGCCGGGGGGATTGGGACGCCAGAATGATCCGCATGGGCTCAGCCCTCCAGATACACGTGGTCAAGGCCGCCGTCCACCGTGCCCCGCACCCGCAGGGCGTGCTCCCACTGGTAGTCGGCGTCGTGGAACCAGAACTCGAAGGAGCCGTCGGGCCAGACCTGGAGGGACTCCGGCTCCAGCCGCCGGGCCAGCTCCTCGGCCGGGACCTCCAGCATCTCGTCCTCCAGGTCGGGGTGCTGGACGGGCAGCTGCTGGGCGGCGTAGGTCCGCGCCCGGCCGTCCCAGTCCTCCCGGGCCCCCAGCAGGGCCAGAGCGGTCTGCTGGGCAGACTTCATCTCCTCCTCGCTCCCCCGGTCGTACACCAGCTGGATGGACTGGCCCAGCCAGTCCACGTCGGCCTGGTACCAGCCCACCTGGCGGTTGAGCACAAAGGTGCCCAGCCCCTCCACATAGGTGCTGTCCGGCTTCTTCTGCTCCTCCAGGATGGCCTTCAGGTCGGGGTCAAAGCCGGGCTGGGGCAGGTCCAGCAGCAGGAGCTGGCTGCCGTCCGCGGACCGGCGGGCCCGGAACTTGATGAGAAAGTCCGGCAGGGCCCGCTGGCGCAGGAAGCCCAGCAGCCGGGGGTCGGCGGGGGTGACCAGCTGGATGTCCTCCCGGTGAATGTCAGGGCTGTCCTCCTCCATCCAGGCGGTCAGCCCCATGGAGGCCACCCACAGCCCGTCCTCCCGGGGGCCGCCCCCGAAGGGATTGGGGCCGGTGACGGCCAGGACGGACAGCTCCTCGGGCAGGAACTCCTGTCCCATGGCGTGGATGCCCGCTCTGATTTCCTGATCGGCGGCCTTCTGGGGCCGCTCCTGTTCCTCCGGGGCCTCTCCGCCCTTCTTCTTGAACAATCCGAACATGGTCGGTTCCTCCTTTTTCTCAGACGCCGGTGGAGCCAAAGCCCCCGGCTCCCCGGCCGGTCTCGTCCAGCTCGTCCACCAGCCGCAGCCGGGGCTGGACCACCGGAACCACCATCAGCTGGGCGATCCGGTCGCCGGGTCGGATCGTGAACTCGCTCCCGCCGGAGTTTTGGAGCCCCACCAGGATCTCCCCCCGGTAGTCGCTGTCGATGACCCCCACGCAGTTGGCCGGGGCCACCCCGTGCTTGATGCCCAGGCCGCTGCGGGCGAACACCAGGGCCACATAGTCCGCCGAGGGCAGGGCGATGGCCAGACCGGTGGGGATGACCCGCCGCTCCCCGGCGGGGATGGTCACCGCCCCGTCCAGGCAGGCGTGGAGGTCCATGGCCGCCGAGCCGGGGGTGGCGTAGTAGGGCAGGGGGATGTCAGTCCCGATTTTAGGGGAAAGCGCCTTGATTTTCAAGTCCATTTTGTAACTCCCATTGATTTTTTATTTCTGTTCCCCGCTTTGGTATAAGTAGGAACAGAGGATCTCGCCTGCGGGCGGGACGAGGGCAGGAGAGTTTCGCCGCCTCCGGGCGGCGAGTGACTTTGCCAACAGCGGCAAAGTCACCAAAACGCCGTTTAGAAACCTACGGTTTCTAAAAATTTCCCTTCGGCAATTTCTGATGCTTGCCTGCCTCGCCCATCCGGCGCGCGGGCAAAAATCTAAAGAATGATTGCTTCTCCGCCCGCTGCCGCTCGTGGTGCAAAATTTGCATCTGTTGCGTTTCCTTGTTTACATGGCGCGCCTGCGGGGTGCTCTCGGCGGCGGGCCGGGGGCGCGGTTCAGCGGTCCGCGATGTCCACCGCCCGCAGGTAGCGGCGCAGGGGGTACTCCCCATCGTGGGCCTCCCCGGGCAGAGGGGCGGACATGCGGCCGGGGGCGGTGATCCGATTGACTCCCGCCCGGGCCAGCAGGGCGGTTAGCTCCGCCCGCTCCGCCGGCGGGCACAGCAGCCCCGCCGTCTGGAGCCTGCCCCGGCAGGGGCCCAGGGCCCGGACCAGCTCCCGCCGGGGCAGGGCCTTCACCCACACGTTGCCGTAGAGGGGGGACAGCTCCAGCGCCCGGCCGGGGCACACTGTCAGGGAGCAGCCCCGGCCCGGGAACACCCGGTCCGGCGAGCCGTCGGCCGCCAGCTCCAGCCGATGCTCCCAGCCGTGGAGGGTGGACAGGGCGGCCTGTCCGGGGGGCCGCCCCCGGGAGGCCCTCTCCAGGATGGGCAGGAACCGCCGGGCGAACCGCTCCAGGTCCTCCATTTGGTCGGTGTCCACGTAGATCCCCTGACAGGAGGAGCACAGCAGGCCGTTGGTGGCCAGGATGTGCCGGGCCAGGTCGGTCAGGTCGGCCTCCGACGCCTCCCCGGACAGGTAGGCGAAGCTGAGCCGGTGGCCCCACTCGATGAGCCGGCACCCGGGCGGGGCCAGGGCCCGCAGGGCGGTGATGGCCTCGTCCCCGCCCCAGGTGACGATCCCGTCGGCCAGCCGGGCCAGGGCCTCCAGGGAGGCCCGGTCGGAGGAGGGGATGGGGAACACGTAGAGATAGGGGGCCAGTCTGGGCTCAGTATCTGTGAGCAGCTTGGCCAGGGCCAGGGACAGCCCGGAGTCCCCCGAGGGCAGCTTCACCAGGTTGAGATTGCCGGTGAGCAGCCCCTCCAGGGCGGTATAGGCGGGCAGGCCGTCCAGATTGCCGGCGGCCACGTGGAGGAGCACCCCCAGGGGGTACGCCTCCGTCCGCCCGAAGGGCCGGGGACCGTCCAGCCCCCCGAGCTCCAGCGCCAGCCGGGCCTCCAGGGCCTCGGGCCGGAGGAAGCGCCGGTACTCCTCCAGCTCGGCCAGCAGCTGGGGGGTGGCGTACTGGGCGATCAGCGCATCCAGCTCCCCCCGGTCCAGCCGGTCCAGCAGCCGGGCGCAGGCCCCGATGACGGTCCGGGCCTCCAGGATGGGCCCGGCCAGGGTGGTGAGAAGTTCTTCCTCCAGTCCCGCCAGGACCTGGGGCAGGTCCTCGTCCGGGCGGAGGATGCCGTTGGCCAGGATCAAAACCCTTCCCCCTTTCCCAGCAGCTGGGCCGCCCCGGCGGCGCAGGTCTGGATGTCCCGCACCCCCACCCGGCCCAGAATGGTCAGGTAGGGAGAGGGGATGCCGCAGCCGCACTCCTCCCCCGGGGACAGGACGCCCAGATCGTCGGTCATGACGCTGGGCACCGGGGTGGCGTGGATGAGGGGGGAGATGAGGTTCACCAGCCCCGCCTCCCCCATGGGCAGGGGCTCCAGCGTTTCCGGGTCCCGGATGATGACCCGGGCGTAGGCGGGGATGTGGAAGTGGTGGCGGGGACAGGCGTTGTAGAAGATGGGGTGCTCCACCGCCCCGAAAAACTCGTGGATCTGCCCCTCGGGGATGCCCAGCACCCGGTCGGCCAGGGCGTAGAGGAGGGATTTGTCCACCTCCTGGGCGTAGTGCTGCTTCCAGCCCCCGGCCAGCAGGACCTTGGAGCCCCGGGGCAGCCGGACGGACAGCCCCAGCTCCTCCATGCGCTTCAGGCCGAACCACAGATAGGAGGGGAAGCCGATGATCCGGGTGGGGAAGCGGGAGCGGGCCAGCCGGTCCAGCGCCCGGGCCGCCCCGTCCAGGTCGGGGACGTAGCCGCCCCCCTCCCCGGGGCGCAGGGCGTAGAACCGGCCCAGGGGCGGGGAGAAGAAGGTCAGCCCCCACATGGTGCGGGTGACCCCGGTGCGGTTTTCCCGCCGGGGCTGATAGCCCAGCACCACGCAGTGGGCGGGCACCGGGGAGATCAGGCCGTGATACGCCCCCAGCTTCAGCACCATGGGCACCTCCGCCAGGATACAGCCCCAGTCGAAGCCCACCCGGCTGAACCTCCCGCTGGTGCCCGATGAGGTCACCCGCAGGGCCATCCGCCGCTCCGGCATGGAGAACAGGGCCCGCCGCTTGTAGAACAGGGTGGGGATCG
>CALWYA010000059.1 GCA_944385645.1 uncultured Oscillospiraceae bacterium | reverse complement strand
ATGTCCCTGGCCGTCACCTTCGTCATGGTGCTGGCCACCGCGGCCACCTGGCCCATTCAGATGTTCCTGCTGACCCCCAAGAGCGGGGCCTGGGACATGGGCTATCTGCAGACCATCGTCTTCATCCTCATCATCGCCGTGCTGGTGCAGCTGCTGGAGAGCATCCTGAAGAAGTTCATCCCCGCCCTGTACCGCTCCCTGGGCGTGTATCTGCCCCTGATCACCACCAACTGCACCATCCTGGGCGTCACCGTGCTGAACATCGACAACGGCTATGACTTCCTGGAGAGCGTGGTGTGCGCCGCCGGCGCCGGCCTGGGCTTCCTGCTTGCCATGGTGCTGTTCTCCGGCGTGCGCCGCAAGGTGGAGCAGGCCGTCACCCCCAAGTGCTTCCAGGGCCTGCCCATCACGCTGGTTTCCGCGGCCATCACCGCCCTGTCCTTCATGGGCTTCGGCGGCATCGTGGAATCCATCTTCGGCGCGTGAGATAGGAGGGAGAAACGATCATGAATCCGATTTTAATGGCAATCATCCTGGTCACGGTGATCGGCCTCATCGGGGCCATCATCCTGGTGGCCGCCTCCATCTTCATGTACGTCCCCGTGGACGAGCGGGTGGAGCAGATCACCGGCGTCCTGGCCGGGGCCAACTGCGGCGCCTGCGGCTGCGCCGGCTGCGCGGACTACGCCAAGAGCATCGTGGAGGACGGCAACGCCATCAACAAGTGCATCCCCGGCGGCGCCTCCTGCGCCGCGGCCATCGCCCAGATCATGGGGGTGGACGCGGGGGCCGTCACCCCCATGAAGGCGGTGGTGGCCTGCTCCGGCACCTGCGGCAAGACCTCCAAGCGCTATGAGTTCCAGGGCATCCAGAGCTGCCAGGCCGTCAAGGGCCTGTACGGCGGCGACGGCATGTGCCAGTACGGCTGCCTGGGCTACGGCGACTGTGTGAAGGCCTGCGCCTTCGACGCCATCCACATCAAGGACGGCATCGCCAAGGTGGACTATGAGAAGTGCACCGGCTGCGGCATGTGCGCCGCCGCCTGCCCCAACTCGGTGATCAGCGTGGTGCCCGAGCACAAGCGCAAGCCCGCCGTCCTGTGTGTCAACAAGGACAAGGGCGCCCAGACCCGGAAGGCCTGTACCGCGGGCTGCATCGGCTGCATGAAGTGCGCCAAGGCCTGCCCCAAGCAGGCCATCACCGTGGAGAACAACGTGGCGTACATCGACCAGTCCCTGTGCGTGGGCTGCCAGCTGTGCGTCAAGGAGTGCCCCGTGGGGGTCATCCACGTGCCCGCCGCCATGTAAGACGGCATCGTAACATAAGAGAGGCCGCCGCTCCGTTGGAGCGGCGGCCTTTTCGCGCCTTTTCAGGAGGGGGCCCGGTCCCGCAGCCAGCTGGGCAGAGCCCTGGCCTTGACGCTGGAGACGATGCCCATGGCGGCGTACAGGGTGATGATGGACGACCCGCCGTAGCTGAAGAAGGGGAGGGTCAGCCCCATGACGGGCAGCACGTACAGGCACATGCCCACGTTCAGGAAGATCTGGATGAACAGCATCCCCGCCATCCCCATGCACACGTAGGCGTCGAAGGGGGAACTGGCCCGCCGGCCGATCCAGATGCACCGCAGGACCACACCGGCCAGCAGCAGCAAAATCAGCAGGCAGCCCACCAGCCCCAGCTCCTCGCCGCACACGGCGAAGATGAAGTCGGTGTGCCGGGCGGGGAGGGCCTGGGAGGCCGTGTTCTGGGTCTGGGTGCCGCTGAGATAGCCCTGACCGAACAGCCGCCCCGAGCCGATGGCCAGGATGGACCGGGTCTGCTGATAGCCGAAGCCCTGGGGGTCCAGGTCGTGGTCCAGCACCACCCGGAAGCGCATGATCCGATAGTCGTCCATCAGCCCGGACTCGGGCAGGAAGAATAGACAGAAAATGAGCACCGCCGCGGCCACACCGCCCCCCACCAGGAGGAACCACTGCAGCTTCACCCCGGCGGCCCAGGACATAAAGGCGAAGATGGCCAGATAGACCACGCACATCCCCATGTCCCCGCACACCAGGGCGATGAGGCCCAGCATGAAGGCGGCGTACCCCCCGATCTGGAACAGGGCGGGCAGGGAGCTGATGTCCCGCCCCCCCTCCTGGATGCGCCAGATGAGGTAGGCCAGCAGCAGCACGTAGGGCAGCTTGTCCACCTCGTTGGGCTGGATCTCCATGGGGAAACCGGGGATGTCCAGCCAGTTCAGATTGCCCGCGTTGTGGTCGGTGCCCAGGGGGGTGAGCAACAGCAGGATCAGCGCCACGCTGCCCCCGAACACCAGCTTCCAGTGCTTCTCCAGGAACAGCTGAAAGTCCACAAAGGTGAGCAGGACATAGGCGATAACGCCAAGGACGATGGCCGCGCATTGGACCAGCAGGGCCCGGTTGTTTCCGTTATATCGGGTGGCCGAGAAGATGAGGAGCAGGCCGTAGCCGCTGGACAGCAGGCACAGGGCCAGCAGCACCAGATCCCCCTTTTTGAAAAACTCCCGCACCGGGGAGAACAGAGTGGACAAGGCCTCACCTCCGCCCCTGAAAACTTGCTGTTCCGGCCGCCCTGACGGGCTGAGACCGGAAAAGTTGACTCGCTATATTTTAGCACATTTTGCTGGAAACGCAAACCATATCGTGGTATAATCCCAGGTGCAGTCTGAAAATTTTCTGTGAACAGGGGGGAGCGCCGTGCCGTCGCAGCGGTTCATCACCAACACCCCGGAGGAGACCGAGGCCCTGGGGGCCCGTCTGGCCCGGGCGTTGGAGCCCGGGGCGGTGGTGGCCTTCACCGGCGACCTGGGGGCGGGCAAGACCGCCTTTGTCCGGGGTCTGGCCCGGGGACTGGGCGTCCAGGACCGAGTGACCAGCCCCACCTTCACCATCGTCAACGAGTACGAGGGGGGCCGCCTGCCCCTGTTCCACTTCGACCTGTACCGCCTGGGCAGCGCCGACGAGCTGTTCGACATCGGCTGGGAGGACTATCTGGCCCGGGGGGGCGTGTGCGCCGTGGAGTGGAGCGAGCGCATGGAGGAGCTGCTGGAGCCCGGGACCATCCGGGTGGACCTGCGCCGGGGCGAGGACGAGAGCCGGCGCGTCATTACCGTCGAGGGGGTGTCCCTGTGAATATTCTGGCTCTGGAGGCCTCCGCCGGCCCCTGCTCCGTGGCCCTGTGCCGGGACGGGGTCCTGGTGGCCCAGTCCTGGCAGAACAGCGGCCTGACCCACAGCCGCACCCTGCTGCCCATGGCGGACAGCCTGCTGCGCAACTGCGGCGCGTCGCTGGACGAGGTGGACGTGGTCGCCGTGGCCGCCGGCCCCGGCTCCTTCACCGGCCTGCGCATCGCCGTGTCCACCGCCAAGGGGCTGGCCTGGGGGCGGGACCTGGACTGCGCCCCCTGCTCCACCCTGGAGTCCATGGCTTGGCCCCTGGCCCACCTGGAGGGCCGGCTCATCGTGTGCGCCATGGATGCCCGGCGCGGGCAGGTGTACAACGCCCTCTTCCTGGCCGCCGGCGAGGGGCTGGAGCGGCTGACCCCAGACCGGGCCATCTCCCTGGCGGAGCTGGGGGCCGAGCTGAAAAATCAAAATTTTCCGAAAATAGTCGTTGGAGATGGAGCCGCCCTGTGTTATAATGGTCTGCGAGAACAGATTCCCGACCTGGCCCTGGCCCCGGAGCACCTGCGCTGGCAGAGCGCCTGGGGGGTGGCCAGAGCCGCCCGGGAGCTGGCCGCCCGGGGAGAGCTGGTGAAGGGCGGCCGGCTGGTCCCGGTGTACCACCGCCTGTCCCAGGCGGAGCGGGAGCGGCTGGCGCGGGAGCGCAACGAAACAAACGGAAGGGGAATACAAGATGTTTGACGAAAAAGTTCATGTGCTGGACCACCCGCTGTTACAGCATAAGCTGTCCATCCTCCGGGACGAGCGCACCGGCGTGAAGGAGTTCCGGGAGATCGTCTCCGAGGTGGCCGCCCTGGAGTGCTATGAGGCAACCCGGGACCTGCCCCTGGAGGACGTGGTCATCAAGACCCCGGTGGCCACCGGCACCTTCAAGCACCTGGCGGGCAAGAAGCTGGCCATTGTGCCCATCCTCCGGGCGGGGCTGGGCATGGTGGACGGGATTTTGAATCTGATCCCCTCCGCCAAGGTGGGCCACATCGGCCTGTACCGGGACCCGGAGACCCACAAGCCGGTGGAGTACTACTGCAAGATGCCCACCGACATCGCCGAGCGGGACGTGATCGTTCTGGACCCCATGCTGGCCACCGGCGGCTCCGCCTCCGCCGCCATCACCTTCCTGAAGGGATACGGCTGCAAGCACATCAAGCTGATGAACATTCTGGCCGCCCCCGAGGGCATTGAAGTGGTCCGCCGGGACCACCCGGACGTGGAGATCTACGTGGCCGCCGTGGACGAGAAGCTCAACGACCACGCCTATATCGTCCCCGGCCTGGGCGATGCCGGCGACCGGATCTTCGGGACGAAATAATCGGGAACCCGCGGGCCGGCGTCGCCCCAAAATTCTTTGCGCAGCAAAGAATTTCCGCAGGGCGAATTCATTTCGCCCGAGGATAAAAAGGAAAGGGCCCCCATTCCGGCGCAGCCGGAATGGGAACGATGCCGGCGACCGGATCTTCGGGACGAAGTAAGAAAAATCAAATGTAAAGCCGCGCCCTGCCGCCGGGTAGGGCGAAAGGCGTCCGCCTTCCCCCGTTAGGCCTCAGAAGGGGGGAGGACGGACGCCTTTTTTCGCGCAAGAGGAGGACGACATGGAGCATAGTGCCATCCGACGGGAATTTTTTCAGTATACCTCCCAGAATATGCTGGGCATGATGGGGCTGTCCTGCTATATTCTGGCGGATACCTTCTTCATCTCCCAGGGGCTGGGGGCGGACGGGCTGACCGCCCTGAATCTGGCCATTCCGTTTTATAACTTCATTCAGGGTGCCGGCCTGATGCTGGGTATGGGCGGCGCCACCAAGTTTTCCATTCTTCGGGGCCGCGGCCGGGAGGAGGAGGCCCAGGGGGTGTTCACCCGCTCCCTGATCCTGGCTGTGCTGGTCTCTCTGCTCTTTGTGATCCCCGGCGTGTGCTTTGCCCCCCAGATGAGCACCCTCCTGGGGGGGACAGGGGAGGTCCACGGCATGACCGCCACCTATCTGCGGGTGCTGCTCACCTTTGCCCCCGCCTTCCTGCTGAACAACGTGACCTTGTGCTTTGTGCGCAACGACGGGGCGCCCCGGCTGGCCATGGCGGCCATGCTGGGGGGCAGCTTCTCAAACATTGTGCTGGACTATATCTTCATCTTCCCCTGCGGCATGGGGATGTTCGGGGCGGTGTTCGCCACCGGCTTGGCTCCGGTGATCAGTCTGGTCATTCTCTCCGGCCACTTCCGGAAGCGCACCCTGGTTCCCCGCCGGTCCGGTCTGAACTTCCGGGGGACGGGGGAGCAGGTCATGCTGGGGACCCCCTCCCTGATCTCCGAGCTGTCCTCCGGCCTGGTGCTGGTGCTGTTCAATTTCATCATCCTGGATCTGGCGGGCAACCTGGGCGTGGCCGGCTACGGGGTGGTGGCCAACATCTACCTGGTGGTGGTGGCCCTGTTCACCGGCCTGGGTCAGGGCATCCAGCCCCTGGTCAGCTCCGCCTGGGGCCGCGGGGAGGAGCACACCGCCCGGACGGTGTACCGCTACGCCCTGATCGCCGCTTTCGTCCTGGCCGCCCTGGTCTACGCCGGGTCGGTGCTCCTGGCGGACCCCATCGTGTCCGTCTTCAACCGGGAGGGGGACCTCACCCTCCAGGAGATCGCGGTCCGGGGTTTGAAGCTGTACTTCCTGGCCTTCTTCTTCGCCGGCTTCAATATCGTCACGGCGGTGTTCTTCGCCTGCCTGGAAAAATCCCGATCCGGATTTCTGGTGTCCATTCTCCGGGGCTTTGTCCTCATCGTTCCCCTGGCGCTGCTCATGTCCCGGCTGCTGGGAATGGACGGGGTGTGGCTCAGCGCCCCGGTGACCGAGGCCCTGACTGCCCTGACGGCGGTGATCCTTCTGCGCTGGAGCCGGGGCAAGGTGCAGACCGCCCCTTGACAGGGGCGGCCCTTTGTGCTATGCTGGGCCCGAATTAAAACAGAAAGGACTGGTGGGACGATGCGCAAGTTCTCTTGCTGACCCAATGACGAGCAAAAAAGACGGACCCTGTTCAGGGCCCGGGTCTTGTCGTGGGTCGCAGGGGGAACGCGCGCCGTCCCGCCTCCGGCCGTGGAAGGGGCCTTTGTGCCCCTTCTGTCCGTGCGCCGCAGGAGGGATGCCCTCCTGCGGTTTTTCGCGCGGAGCGACAGGAGGCGACAAGATGTCACAGATCACCATTTCGCATCTCTCTTTTACCTATGACGGGGACTATACCCCCGTGTTCCAGGACCTGGACCTGCGGCTGGATACCGACTGGAAGCTGGGCCTGGTGGGCCGGAACGGCCGGGGCAAGACCACCCTGCTGAAGCTGCTGGCGGGGGAGGCGGAGGGCCGGGGGACCATCTCCCGCCCGGTCCCCTGCCTGCGCTGGCCCCGGCCGGTGTCCGACCCCATGCGGCCGGTCCGGGCGCTGCTGCTGGAGGAGACGCCGCCGGAGGAGGCGTGGCGGCTGGACTGGGAGCTGTCCAAGCTGGGGCTGGAGGAGGAGGTCCTGGACCGGCCCTTCGCCGCCCTCAGCGGCGGAGAGCAGACCCGGGCCCTGCTGGCCGCCCTCTTTCTCCGGGAGGACGCCTACCCCATGATTGACGAGCCCACCAACCACCTGGACGCCCAGGGCCGGGCCCTGGTGGCTGACTGCCTCCGGGGGCTGGACCGGGGCTTTCTCCTGGCCTCCCATGACCGGGCCTTCCTGGACCGCTGCACCGACCACACCCTGGCCCTGAACCGCACCGGCCCGGAGCTCATCCGGGGGAGCTTCTCCGTGTGGTGGGGGGAGAAGGAGGCCCGGGACCGGGGGGAGCTGGCCCGAAACAAGAAGCTGAAGGGGGAGATCCGCCGGCTGGAGCAGGCCGCCCGGCGCACCGCCGCCTGGTCGGACAAGGTGGAGCGCAGCAAGTACGGCGGCGAGAACTCCGGCCTCAAGGTGGACCGTGGCTTTGTGGGCCACCGGTCCGCCAAGCTGATGAAGCGGGCCAAGGGGCTGGAGAGCCGGCAGGAGGAGGCCATCCGGGAGAAGTCCGCCCTGCTCCGGGACGTGGAGCGGGCCGACGAGCTGAAGCTGTTCCCCCTGACCTATCCCGGGGGCCGCCTGCTGGAGGGGCGGGAGCTGGCCGTGGCCTATGGCGGCCGAAGCACTGGCAGGCCAGTCACCTTTACCCTGGAGCCGGGGGAGCGGCTGTGCCTGGAGGGGGGCAACGGGACGGGCAAGACCAGCCTGCTGCGCCTTGCCCTGGGGGAGGAGCTCCCCCACACCGGGACCCTGTGCCGAGCCTCGGGCCTCCTCATCTCCTACGTACCCCAGAAGTCGGACCACCTGTCCGGCTCTCTGCCAGACTGGGCGGAGGGGCAGGGGGTGGACCGGACCCAGCTGTTCACCATCCTGCGCAAGCTGGACTTCGGCCGGGAGCTCTTTGAACGGGATATGGCCCAGTACAGCGCCGGCCAGCAGAAGAAGGTCCTGCTGGCGGCCAGCCTGTGCCGCCGGGCCCACCTGTATGTGTGGGACGAGCCCCTGAACTACATCGACCTGTTCTCCCGGATGCAGCTGGAGGAGCTGATCCTCCGGTACCGGCCCACCATGCTCCTGGTGGAGCACGACCGGGCCTTCCGGGAGCGGGTGGGGACGGCCTCCCTGACACTATAAAAGCAGAGGCTTCCGCTCCATGGAGCGGAAGCCTCTGTTTCAATCTGCGCGGGCCGGTCATTCCTCCTGCCAGCCCTTGCACACGTCCACCCAGCCCTGGCTGTGGGAGTACTCCGCCAGCTCGTCGCAGGTGAGTTGGATGGCCGAGTTGGAGCTGCCGGCGGCGGGGAACACGGTGTCGAACCGCCGCATGGACACGTCCAGATAGGTCCGGACCCCCTCCGGGTTGGCGAAGGGGCACACGCCCCCCACCGCGTGGCCGGTCATCTCCACCGCCTGCTCGGGGGTGAGCATCTTGGCCTTGGTGTGGAAGAATCCCTTGAACTTGCTGTTGTCGATCTTGGCGTCTCCGGCGGCCACAATGAGGACACAGCTGCCGTCCACCAGGAAGGACAGGGTCTTGGCGATGCGGGCGGGGATGACCCCCACCGCCTGGGCGGCCAGCTCTACGGTGGCGCTGGACACGGGGAACTCCAGGATGTCCCCCTCCCGGCCCAGGGGCCGGAAATAGTCCCGGACTTTCTCGATGGACACCCCTCAGCCCTCCTTCTTGGCCGCCGCCCGGGCCAGGAACTTCTCGTCCTGGACGATGAACCGCTGGTGGGTGCCCTGGCCGATGGGGCCCTTCTCGTCATAGGCGGCCACCTTCAGCTCGATGCGCCGGCCGTCCACCTGGGTGACCTCGCTCTCGGCCCACACCTTCATCCCCACGGGGGTGGCGGAGTCGTGGCTGATGTCCAGCCGAGTGCCCACAGTGCTCTGGCCGGCCTCTAGGTGGGGGGCGATGGACTTCCAGGCGGCCTCCTCCATCAGGGCGCACAGGAAGGGGGTGCCGAAGACGGGCAGGGCCCCGGAGCAGGCG
>CALWYA010000058.1 GCA_944385645.1 uncultured Oscillospiraceae bacterium | reverse complement strand
AGACCTTATCCTTCTTCCTTTTTTACTTTAACTGTCCAACATGTATTGTACTCCTACAAAGATTTCAAAAAGAAAATGGAAATTCCTCTTGCATTTTGTGGGGAATTATGCTATGATACTGGTTGCGTTTACAGACGATCCTCCATGGAGAAAGAGGTGAAGATACAATGAAGGCAGGGATTCATCCCGATTATCAGCAGACCACCATTCGGTGCGCCTGCGGCAACGTGATCGAGACTGGTTCTACCAAGAAGGATATCCGCGTGGAAGTGTGCTCCAAGTGTCACCCCTTCTACACCGGCAAGCAGAAGATGGTGGATACCGGCGGCCGTGTCAGCCGCTTCAACAAGAAGTTTGGTCTGGACAAGAAGTAAGACCGCCCTTTCAAAGCCGCGCCGATGTTTCGGTGCGGCTTTTTCCGTCTCCGGCCGCATGGGCGGCGGGGGAGGGGCATAAACTGAACGGGCCCCGGCCCGCATCTTTTGACAGGAGGCAGAACGAAATGTTTCAGTCGATCGAGCCCAAAGCGTTGGATTTGAACGTGTTTTCCGCCATCGGGGACCAGTGGATGCTCATCACCGCCGGCACGGCGGAGAAGTGCAACACCATGACCGCCTCCTGGGGCGGCCTGGGGGTGATCTGGGGGGCCCCGGCGGCCACCTGTTACATCCGTCCCCAGCGGTACACCAAGGAGTTTGTGGACCGGGAGGACTATTTCACCCTGTCCTTCTGCGGGGAGGCGTACCGGAAGGCCCTCTCCCTGTGCGGCAGCAAGAGCGGCCGGGACGTGGACAAGGTGAAGGAGTGCGGCTTTACCGTGCGCGCCGCCGCCTGCGGCGCCCCCTACTTCGAGGAGGCCGACCTTGTGCTGGTGTGCCGGAAGCGATTCGTCCAGCCTATGGACCCGGCCGCCATCCCGGCGGACGTGAAGGAGAAGTACTATCAGGCGGAGGACTACCACACCCTGTACATCGGGGAGATCGTGGAAGTCCTGAAGAAGCAGTAAGCGAGCCGGCCTAGGGCCGGCTACGGAGGGTCTATGTCCGAAACACGCACACAGGAGACATTCAACCGGGCGGTGCTGGTGGGTCTGCGGGCCTTCAGCCTGTCCGCCGAGGAGAACGCCGACGAGGAGTCCATGGAGGAGCTGGCCGCCCTGCTGGAGACAGCGGGGGGACAGTCGGTGGGGGAGGTCCTCCAGTCCAAGGACAGCCCCGACCCCCGCACCTTCATCGGGGAGGGCAAGGTGGCCGAGATCAAGCAGCTGGTGGAGGCCCAGGGGGCCGACATGGTGATCTTCGACAACGCCCTGTCCCCCTCCCAGCAGCGGGTGCTCAGCCAGGAGCTGAAGGTGTCGGTGCTGGACCGGTCCGCCCTGATTCTGGACATCTTCGCCCAGCGGGCCCGGACGAGGGAGGGCCGGCTCCAGGTGGAGCTGGCCCAGTACAAATATCTGCTGCCCCGGCTGCTGGGCATGTGGACCCATCTGGAGCGCCAGGAGGGCGCCATCGGCACCCGGGGCCCCGGCGAGACCCAGCTGGAGAGCGACCGCCGGCACATCCGCCGGAAGATCTCCAAGCTGGAATCTGAGCTGAAGGAGGTGCGCCGGGTGCGGGCCACCCAGCGGGAGCGGCGCATCAAGAACGAGGTGCTGGTGGTGGCCATCGTGGGCTATACCAACGCGGGCAAGTCCACCCTGCTCAACAAGTTCACCGGGGCGGCTATCCCCGCCAACAACCGGCTGTTCGACACCCTGGACACCACCACCCGCCCCCTGGAGATCTCGGACACCTGCACGGTGCTCATCTCGGACACGGTGGGCTTCATCCGCAAGCTGCCCCACCACCTGGTGGAGGCCTTCAAGGCCACCCTGGAGGAGCTGGAGTACGCCGACCTCCTCCTCCACGTCATCGACGCCTCCAGCCCCCAGTGGCGGGAGCAGGCGGCGGTGGTGGAGCAGCTCATCCACGAGCTGGGGGCCGACCAGACCCCCCGCATCGAGGTGTTCAACAAGTGCGACCTGTGGACCGGGGACATCCGGCCCCACGGAGAGGGCCGGGTATCCATCTCCGCCAGGACCGGCGAGGGGCTGGACGAGCTGAAGGCGGCCATCGGCCAGGCCCTGGACAACGGGGCCCGGCGGGTGACCATCCACCTGCCCTATGACAAGGGCGGGCTGTTGGACCGGCTGTACCAGGAGGCAAAGGTGGAGCAGGTGGAGTACGGCGAGACCATCGACGTGGCGGCCGTGTGTACCCCCAAGCTCATCGGCCAGCTGGGCCCCCTGGTGGAGGGGTGGAAGCCCCACAAGGAGCCGTGGGAAGAGTGAAGAGTGAAGAGTGGAGATAGGAGTTAAAATTAGGAATTAGGAGTTAGGAATTGATAATTAAGAATTAAAATTGAGAATGGATAATTTTGGGGAGATACCCCTGCGAGGATGGGCGGAGCGAAATTTTCGTAGGGGCGGCCCTATGTGGCCGCCCGACCGGACCTTCCCCCTGGGGGGAAGGTGGCCCGCAGGGCCAGATGAGGGGGCGGCCTGCCCACCGCCATGTAGGGCCGCACACTGTGCGCCCGCAAAGCCTCCCCCTTTGGGGGAGCCATGTAGGAGGGCCCCCGCCGCCATGTAGGGGCGCACCTATGTGTGCGCCCAGAACGGGTGGGCGGACACGCAGGTCCGCCCCTACGGACAACAATGCCCCGCCATCATCGTAGGGTCGGCCCCGTGGGCTGCCCGCGCCCGAATAAAAAGGAGGTGTTCCCATGGAGATCAAAACCAACCGTCTGCTCCTGCGCCCCTTCGCGGAGACGGACGCGGCGGACCTGTACGAATACGCCCGGGACCCCCGGGTGGGCCCGCCGGCGGGCTGGCCGCCCCATGGGAGCGTGGGGGAGAGCCTGGAGGTCATCCGCACCGTCTTTGCCGCCCCCCACACCTTCGCGGTGGTGGACAAGTCCTCGGGCAGAGTGGTCGGCTCGGCGGGCTTCACCGGCAAGACCCGCCCGGAGTTCCCCACCCCCAACGACGAGCTGGGCTATGCCCTGTCGGCGGACTTCTGGGGCAGAGGGCTGATGCCCGAGGCGGTGGAGGCACTGCTCCGGTACGCCTTCCGGGACTTGGAGCTGGCCTGTGTGTGGTGCAGCCACTATGCGGACAACCCCCGGTCCCGCCGGGTGATCGAAAAGAGCGGATTTTCCTTCCTGTTTGAAGATATGATCTTGGACGGCCCCACCGGGGCGGAGAAGCCGGCCCGGTTCTATGCCATGACTCGGGGAGAGTGGGAGGCGCGATGACAGAATATTATATCCCCACCGGCTCCAGCGAGACGGAATTTATGGAGAAGCGCTCCCGCTTTCTTGGCCGCGTGTGGCCGGTGGACAGCGAGGAGGAGGCCCGCGCCCGCATCGAGGAGACCAAAAAGAAGCACTACGACGCCCGGCACAACTGCTGGTGCTACCTCCTGAGGGACGGCCCGGTGCGCTACTCCGACGACGGGGAGCCCCAGGGGACGGCGGGCCAGCCCATGCTCAACGTGTTCCAGCGGGAGGGCGTGGTCAATGTGTGCTGCGTGGTTACCCGGTATTTCGGAGGCATCCTCCTGGGGGCCGGGGGCCTGGTACGGGCCTATACCCAGAGCGCCAAGGACGCCCTGGACGCCGCCGGGATCTCGGTGGTCCGCCGGTGGGTGGAGGTCCTGCTGCCCTGCTCCTACGCCCAGTTCGAGCGGGTGAAGCTGGAGACCGAGAAGTTCGGCGGGGTGATCGCCGACACCGACTACGGGGCCGACATCGCCCTCACCGTCCTGCTGCCCGAGGAGCAGGCGGAGGCCTGTCTGGCCCATCTGCTGGACGCCACCGCCGGCACGGTGGAGGGCATGGTCTGCGGCGAGCGGTTCCAGGCGGTGCCCGTTCGGGAGAGGAGCGGCGGGGACTGATCCCGCCGCCGCCAGATCGGGCATGCCGGGTCGCCGCGCCCCACGCAAAAAGGCGTCCCCCTTCCAGGGGGAAGCTGTCAGCCGACAGGCTGGCTGATGAGGGTAACCACGGGGGTGCTGGCCGCTTCTTCCCTTCGCCCCCTCATCCGCCCCTTCGGGGCACCTTCCCCCCTGTGGGGGGAAGGCTTTGCGGGCGGCCCCGCGGGGCCGCCCGACGGACAGCGACGGCCCGTTTGCGTGGAGAGCGCCCCGCCCGCCGCCGGCGAGGTCGTTTCCTGCTCCCGCCAAGCTCCCCGTTTCGGGGAGCTTTTTCAAATTTTCCGTGGGTTTTCCCCAAATTCGGGGTAGAACCAAATAGAGACGCCCCGGGACCTGACCGGGGCGCGGGAGAAAAGAGAGAGGGGGGCGGACATGGAGGACCGGGAGATCGTGGATCTGCTGACCCGGGGGGAGCAGCGGGGGCTGGACGAGCTGCTGCTGCGCCACGGGCCCATGCTGCGCTATGTTGTGGGCGGCGTCCTCTCCGACCCCCGGGAGCGGGAGGAGTGTCTCAGCGACGTCACCCTGGCCGTGTGGCGCAGGATCGGGACCTTTGACCCGGAGAAGGGGACCCTGGCCGCCTGGCTGACGGTGGTGGCCCGCAACCGGGCCCGAAACCGCCTGCGGGACGCGGGGCGGCGGGGGAGAGACGAGGAGCTGAGCCCCGCCCTGCCCGACCCGGCCCCGGGGCCGGAGGAGGAGCTGCTGCGCCGGGAGCGGGCCCAGGCCATCCGTCGGGCCGTGGATCAGCTGGGGCGGACCGACCGGGAGCTGTTTCACCGGAAGTACTTCTATCTCCAGTCCACCGACCAGATGGCCGCCGAGCTGGGCCTGACCCGGCGGGGGGTGGAGGGGCGGCTGCGCCGCCTGCGCCTGAAGCTGAGAAAGGAGCTGGGAGGTGAGTGGAATGGCTGACGACCGGGAGCTGGACCGGATGCTGGAGGAGGAGCTGACCGCCGTGCCGCCCCCCGGCGATCAGCTGACAGAGATCACCCCCTGGCGGCGGGCCATAGCCCGGCTCATCGGGGGCAGTGCCATGGTCCTGTTCGCCATGACCCCCCTGGGCTACCTGATGAATGTGGCCGGCGTCCTGCTGATGATGCTGGGCTTTCGGATGCTGCGGCGGGAGAACCGCTGGTTCGCCGCCGGCTGGCTGCTGTCCATGGCCAATATGGCCCTGATGCTGGTCTATCTGGCCTGGCCTGCCACCGCCTATTGGACCTTGGAGGAAATGGCGGTGGTGAACCTGTTGGCCACCGCCGCCCTTCTGGGACAGTATTTCTGTCTGTGGTGGGGCGTCCGGGCGGTGCGCCGGGCGTCGGGGCGGACCGATCAGGCGGGGAGCGCCGGACTCCTGTTCTTCTCCTGCCTGCTGGGCACAGCGGTCAGTCTGTCCGGACTGCGGGGGCTGCTGCCGGGGCTGGCCATAGCGGCCCTGCTGATCTTTGCTCTGTTCCAGCTGGGGAAGGTGGGGCGGCTCATGGACGGGGTGGGTTATGCCGTCAAAATGGCCCCGGTGCGGACCCCTGAGTGGGCGGTGTGGCTGGTCTGGCTGGTGTGCTGCGCCCTGTGCGTCCCCCTGGCCGGCGCCATTGGGGCCCACTACCCCATGGACTGGACTCCCCGGGAGCCGATCGAGCATACGGCCCTGGAGGCGATCCGGACGGATCTGCTGAACCTGGGGATGCCCCCCTATGTGCTGGAGGACCTGACCGTCGAAGAGATCCGGGCGCTGAAGGAGGCGGTCCGGATGGAGGTGAGTATCGATACGCAGCCCTTCAACGAGGGACGGGAGTTCCGGGGCGCCAACTTCCGCAGGACCGTGTACGATGTGAGGGAGATGTTGTTCACCAGTGTGGCGGTGGAGATGCCCGATGGACGCTGGCGGGTGATCCACCACTTCGTGTGGCAGAACAGACCGGAGATCAGGGGCGGGACGGACTATATCCTCCTGTCCACCCCATACAACCGGAACGAAGAGGACTGGCTGCCGGTGGGGGAGCCCACCGCCTCCGGGCGGCTGCTCTACGACCAGGATGGGGTCACCTATGTGGGGGATTTTTATGAGCTGGGGATCCGAGAATACCTGATCTACTCCATGTTTGAAGACCCCCAGCCGGCCCGAAGTCCCTATGCCGCGTTCACCTTTCCGAAAGAGGGGGAGCGGTTCCGGGGCTATCTCATCTATGAGACCGAGCCCCTGGAGAGCGCCTGGATCCTGGATTCCTGGATCTACTATACCCACCAGGATCGCCCGTTTAATTACCCCTTTGTCACCGCCAAGATGAGCTATGAGGATGGCTGGAATAGCCGGTGCTATCAGACGCGGGGCGATGCGGTGCAGGTGCCGCTGGACGAATAGCGAGACGACGACAGGCCCCCGCCGAACTTCGGCGGGGGCCTGCCTGTTTCTCTCATTTGTCCGGTGCCCCGCGGTCACAGCAGGGAGCGGATATAGTCCAGCCCGGCCTTTGCCGCGTCGGCGGGGGGCTGGGCCCGGAACTCAAAGACCAGATAATCCTGGAACTTGGCCTCCTTCAGGGCGCGGAGCAGCAGGGGGAAGTCGAAGTGCTTCCCGTCGGGGGCCATCCGGTCCACGTCGGAGATGTCCACCTGGCCGATCAGGTCCCCGGCCCGGACCACCAGGTCGAAGAAGTCGGTCTCCCCGTTGGTGTGCAGGTGGATGGAGTCCAGCTGCAGCTTCAGGGCGGGGGAGCGGAAGGAGCGGATGAACTCCGCCGTCTCGTCCACCGAGCAGTAGGCGTCCGAGTCCAGACGGCTGATGGCCTCCAGCACCACCTGGATGCCCAGCTGCTCCGCCCGGGCCACGAGAGTCTCCATGCTGTCCCGGAACAGCGTTTCGTATTCCGTCCGGCCCCCGGCGTCCCGGGTCCAGCCCCGGATGGCCCCCACGATGAGCTTGGCGCCCCCCAGCCGGGCGCACAGGTCGGCGTGGGAGAGCATCCGGTCCACGGCCGCCCGGCGCTTCTCCCGGTCCGCCATCCCCAGGCCCAGGCCGTCCACCGTGTAGGCCCGGCCGGTGGCCAGGCCGGATACCGCCAGATGGCAGGGCCCCAGGGCCCGCAGGACCGACTCGGGGTCCAGCTCGCCGGGGCGGTTGACGGTGAGGGACAGGGCGTCATAGCCCAGGTCGGCGGCCCGCCGGGCGCAGTCCGCCAGGGGACCGGTCAGGGGGGCGGTGTTGGTGGGGAAGGTGCCGTCTGCCCAGACGGCACTGGTCTTCATGGGCATGGTCATTCTCCTCTCCGGGCGTCTGCCCGCGATCTTGTGGGAACAGAATACCACAGCAGCGGGAAAAACACAAGATGGTGTGGCGGGACAGACAGTCGGACGTGAGGCAGATTTCTGTATTTGTTGCACAAAATGGAATCGTTTTCATTATGCGATTTAACGAAAATCATCCTTGACGGCGGCGGGGACGCCTGATAAAATACGGGTGACCGCTGGGAGAGCGGTCACGGAAGCGGCGCCCCGCCGGAGAAGCTCCGGTCCCCAGGTCAGGGGAAAAGCGGGCGCGCGGAAAATTTGACGAAACGGAGGACCAAGTTATGACGCGCGAGATTACGATCAAGGACGGCTCCCAGGTGGAGAAGATCAACCGGCTGGCTTGCGACACTCCCTTTGAGGTTTGGCTGAGCTCCGGCACCACCATGCTGGACGCCCGGTCTCTGCTGGGGCTGTTCGCCCTGGTGGGCAAGAAGGCCACCGTGGTGGCCGAGGACAATGTGGACCCCCACAAGTTCAGCAAGCTGGTCGCCAAGATGGCGTAACACACAGCAAGCGCACAGCCCCGTGTCCATCGGACACGGGGCTGTGTCTGAGACTGTCAAAAAAGTGGCGAAGCCACTTTTTTGAGAAAGGCTGCACGAAATTTTTTCCTCGATTTCTTACGAAATTGTCGGCCAAAATTTCGTGAGAGGTGTCATTTCCCAGGTACACGCCCTGGGAAATGACGAATCACAATTTTTTCCGCCGCCTGCGGGCGGCGGAACTCCTTGCAGGAGGGCTTTTTTGAGAAGCTGAGACAGCGCCCCCGCGTCCAAAGGACGCGGGGGCGCTGTTTATTAAAGGATATGGAAGGTGACCACCAGGCCGGAGAACACGATGGACACGGTGGACACCAGCTTGATCAGAATGTTCAGGGAGGGACCGGAGGTGTCCTTGAAGGGGTCGCCCACGGTGTCGCCGATGACGGCGGCCTTGTGCTGGTCGGAGCCCTTGCCCCCGTGGTGGCCCGCCTCGATGTACTTCTTGGCGTTGTCCCAGGCGCCGCCGGCGTTGGACATGAACACCGCCATGGCAAAGCCGGTGACCGACACGCCGCCCAGCAGGCCCACAACGCCCTCCACGCCCAGGATCAGGCCGGTGCCGATGGGCACCACGATGGCCAGCAGGGAGGGCTTCACCATCTCATGGAGGGCCCCCTTGGTGCACAGGCCCACGCAGGAGGCGTAGTCGGGATCGGCGCTCCCCTCCATGATGCCGGCGATCTCCCGGAACTGACGGCGGACCTCCACCACGATGGACTGGGCGGCCCGCTGGACGGCCCGCATGGTCAGGGCGGCGAAGACGAAGGTGAGCATGGCCCCCAGGAACAGGCCCACCAGCACGGCAGGGTTGGTGAGGGACAGGTCGATGGCCCCGTCCATCTTGACCTCCACGATGTCCACATAGCTCACCAGCAGAGCCAGGGCGGTGAGGGCGGCCGAGCCGATGGCGAAGCCCTTGCCGGTGGCGGCGGTGGTGTTGCCCAGGGAGTCCAGGGCGTCGGTGCGCTCCCGGACCTCCTCCGGCAGGCCGCTCATCTCGGCGATGCCGCCGGC
>CALWYA010000057.1 GCA_944385645.1 uncultured Oscillospiraceae bacterium | reverse complement strand
TGGCCCCCTCTGACGAGGGGGCTGTCGAGCGCAGCGAGACTGGGGGAGAGATCGCCCCGGTTTCCTTGTAAGGCGCGTCAGGGATGCCGCGCCCTACATATAACCGGAGAACTCTCACCCATGTGGGACGTTTTCATACATTTATTGGAAATCGGGCGGTACTGCGCCTATTTTCCCGGGAAAAAGCAGCGGGGCTGTTTCTTTTTCCCATTTTTCTCAGGATTCTTAGCGAAAGCTTAACCGGTCGTCCCTTTGACACCGGGGGATGGGGCTGGTAAAATAGTGGTGGCGTGTGGAGAGGACAAAATTTTTTGCCCGGTACCATGCGCTCCTTTTCATTTTCCCTCCGGCCCGCCGGCCGGTCTAATCCAGAACAGAGGCGCAGCACATGAACAGAGACAAGACCGTTTTGCACATCGGGATCGACATCGGTTCCACCACCACCAAGATCGCCGCCCTGGATACCCGGCTCAACCGGGTGGTCCACTCCGACTATCAGCGGCACCACGCCGACCAGGTGAAGAGCGTGGCCTCCGCCCTGGGCGAGCTGGCCGCACGCTTCCCCGACGCCCAGTGCCATCTGGCCATGACGGGCTCGGGGGCGAAAAAGCTGGCCGACCGGCTGGGGCTGCCCTATGTCCAGGAGGTGGTGGCCAACTCCATCGCCCTGCGCTCCAAATACGAGGACGTGGGCACCGCCATCGAGCTGGGGGGACAGGACGCCAAGATCATTTTCTTCCGGACCAGCCAGACCTCCGGCCAGCTGGAGGTGGCGGATATGCGCATGAACGGCAGCTGCGCCGGCGGCACCGGTGCCTTTATCGACGAGGTGGCCGCCATTCTCCACGTGTCCATCGAGGAGTTCGACGCCCTGGCCGCCCGGGGGGACTGCGTCTACGACGTGTCCGGCCGGTGCGGTGTGTACGCCAAGACCGACATCCAGCCCCTGCTGAACCAGGGGGTGTCCAAGGAGAATCTGGCCCTGTCTGCCTTCCACGCCATCGCCAAGCAGACCATCGGCGGTCTGGCCCAGGGGCTGGAGATCAAGAAGCCCGTGGCCTTCGAGGGCGGGCCCCTCACCTTCAATCCCACCCTGATCCAGGTGTTTGCCCAGCGGCTGGGCCTGTCGGATCAGGACATCCTGATCCCCGAGCACCCGGAGCTGATGATGGCCTACGGGGCCGCCCTGTCTCTGGAGACCCTGTACGCCGGCCGGCAGACCCAGGTGCGGCTGGACCGGCTGCTGGAGGCCCTCCGGGCGCTGAAGCTGGAGCCCGAGGAGCACAGCGCCGCCAAGCCCTTCTTCCGGAGTCGCAGCGAGGAGCTGGCCTTTACCCAAGCCCACGCCCTCCCCGCCTGGGAGCCCGTCCGGCTCCACCCGGGGCAGGAGGTGCGGGCCTGGCTGGGCATCGACTCGGGGAGCACCACCACCAAATTCGTCCTTCTGGACGAGGAAAAACGCATTCTGGACGCCTTCTACGCCCCCAACGAGGGCGCGCCCCTGGACGTGGCCAGGAAGGCCCTGCTGGAGCTGCGGGACCGCTATCGGGCGGCGGGGGCCAAGCTGGAGATCCTGGGGGTGGGCACCACCGGCTATGGGGAGCAGCTGTTCGCCAACGCCCTGTCCGCCGAGTGCCACGTGGTGGAGACGGTGGCCCACGCCCGGGCGGCGGCCGAGTACGTCCCCAACGCCACCTTCGTGCTGGACATCGGCGGTCAGGATATGAAGGCCATCTGGCTCTCCCACGGGGTCATCACCAACATCGTGGTCAACGAGGCCTGTTCCTCCGGCTGCGGGTCCTTCCTGGAGAACTTTGCCGCCTCCCTGCATATCCCGGTGGACCAGATCGCCCGGGCGGCCTTCGACTCCAAGGAGCCCGCCAGCCTGGGCAGCCGGTGCACCGTCTTCATGAACAGCAGCATCGTCACTGAGCAGCGAAACGGCAAGCTGCCCGGGGACATCATGGCCGGCCTGTGCCGGTCCATCATCGAGAACGTCTTTACCAAGGTTATCCGCATTGCCAATCTGGACTCCCTGGGGAGCACCATCGTGGTCCAGGGGGGCACCTTCCGCAACGACGCGGTCCTCCGGGCCCTGGAGCAGTACACCGGCCGGACGGTGATCCGGGCCCCTTACCCCGGCGTCATGGGGGCCATCGGGGCCGCCCTGCTGACAAAAGAGCGCATGGCCGGAGCAAAAACGCGCACCTTCATCGGCCTGGACGCCCTGGAGGACTTCACCTACACCCAGGAGGCTAACTCCCCCTGCCCCTTCTGTGCCAACCACTGCAAGCGCACCGTCATCACCTTTTCCAACGGCAGCTCCTGGGTAACCAACAACCGCTGCGAGCGGGGGGAGATTCTGGGCGATCCCCGGGACCAGGCGGTGCGGGAGCGGCTCCGGGAGAAGGACCAGGAGCGGGCGCAGGTCCCCAACCTGTTCCGCCTGCGGGAGGAGCTGCTGTTTCAGGAGTGGCCCATCCCGGAGCCCAGGAAAAACCGGGCCGCCGTTATCGGCATCCCCCGGGTGCTGTCCTTCTGGGACACCGCCCCCTTCTGGACTACCTTCTTCCGCAGCCTGGGCTTCCAGGTACGCCTCTCCCACAAGAGCACCCGGAAAATGTACGAGAGCGGTCTGTCCGCCGTCACCTCGGACACGGTGTGCTTCCCCGCCAAGCTGGTCCACGGCCACATCCGGGACCTGGTGAGCCAGGGGGTGGACCGGATCTTCATGCCCTCGGTGACCACCGTCCCCTCGGAGAACACCCAGAAGACCAGCGAGTCCATGTGCGCCGTGGTGAAGGGCTATCCCCTCATCATCCGCAACTCCGACGACCCGGAGCGCCAGTGGGGGGTCCCCTTTGACGCCCCCCTGTTCCACTGGTACACCGACGAGGACCGGCTGGGACAGCTGACAAAATACATGGAGGACACCTTCCAGATCCCCGCCCAGGAGACCCGCGCCGCCGTCAAGGCGGCGGACCGGGCCCAGTGGATCTTCCGCCACAGGCTGGTCAAGGCGGGGGAGCAGGTCCTGAAGCAGGCGGAGGAGCAGGGGACCTACGCCGTGGTGCTGGCCGCCCGGCCCTACCAGACCGACGCCCTGGTGAACCACGACCTGCCCGCCCTGTTCACCAGCCTGGGGATTCCGGTGCTCACCGTGGACTCGGTGCCCCACGCCAACGAGGTGGACCTGAGCCGGAGCGCCCTGGATATTGTGAACAACTACCACGCCCGCATGCTGTCCACGGCCATCCTGGCCGCCCAGGACCCCCGGATGGAGTATGTGCAGATCGTCAGCTTCGGCTGCGGCCACGACGCCTACCTGTCCGACGAGATCATCCGCCTCATGGGGGAGATCTCCGGCAAGACCCCCCTGGTGCTGAAGCTGGACGAGAGCGACGTCCAGGGCCCCCTGCGCATCCGGGTGCGCTCCTTTGTGGAGACCCTGGCCATGCGCCGGGAGCGGGAGGGGACCGTCCCCGCCCGGGAACTGACCGACCCCTACCCGGTGAAGTTCACCAAGTCGGACCGGAAGGAGCGGGTGGTGCTGGTGCCCAACACCTCCCACGCCTTCTGCCGGGTGCTGTCCGCCGCCATGGGGAGGGACGGCCTGCGTACCGAGCCCCTGGCCGTGGGCCGGGAGGAGGCCATCCGCCTGGGCAAGCAGTACGTCCACAACGACATCTGCTTCCCCGCCCAGGTGGTCATCGGCGAGGCCCTGGCCGCCCTGCGCAGCGGGAAGTACGACCTGGACCACGTGGCGGTGGCCATGGCCAAGTATGTGGGCGACTGCCGCCTGACCCACTATGGCGCCCTGCTGCGCAAGGCCCTGGACGACGCCGGCTTCGCCCAGGTGCCCATCCTCACCAACGACGACAAGGACAGCCACGACCAGCACCCCGGCTACCGCATGAGCCTGGCCGCCGCCGTGCGGGTGGCCTTCGCCCTGCCCATGATCGACGTGCTGGAGGAGCTGCTGCGGAAGATCCGGCCCTACGAGCTGGTCCCCGGCAGCGCCGACCGGGCCTTCGAGCAGTCCATGGACCTGCTCATCGACGGCCTGGAGCGCCGGGGCGTCCGGGGGGCGGAGCAGGGCTTCCGCCAGGCCATCCAGGTGATGAAGGCGGTGGAGTACGACCGCTCCCGCCCCAAGCCCACCGTCCTCATCGTGGGCGAGTACCTGCTGAACTTCCACCCCGGGGCCAACCACGAGATCGAGGCCTATCTGGAGCACAACGGCTTTGAGATCATCGAGGCCCGGATGACCGACGTGATCCGCAAGCTGTACTTCTACAAGGATTCCCAGATCAAGGAGTACCACGTCCACAAGCCTCTGGGGGAGAAGGCCTGGTACGCCACGGCCGACGCCCTCTTCGACGCCGCCCACACCGTCACCGACCAGGTCGCCCGGGAGCACCCCCTCTATGAGCGGGCGGTGCGCCTGCCCGAGCTGGTGCGCGCCAGCGACCCCATCATCCACCACACCTTCGACGCCGGCGAGGGGGTCCTGATCCCCGGGGAGATCCTCCACCACGCCGCCCACGGCTGCCGGGCCTTCGTGATCTTACAGCCCTTCGGCTGCCTGCCCAACCACGTGGTGGGCCGGGGGGTGGCCAAGAAGCTGAAGGAGCTCTACCCCGACGCCCAGATTCTGCCCCTGGACTACGACCCCGACGTCAGCTTCGCCAACCTGGAGAACCGCCTCCAGATGCTGGTGATGAACGTCAAGGGCCAGAACCAGGACAAGGAGCTCCGCCTCCGGGAGGCCGTGGAGATGGCCAAGGCGATTTAAATATCCACATACAGACCAAGGCCGCCGGCTGATGCCGGCGGCCTTGATTTTTGCGGTCGGATTTGGGCGCAGTACCGCCCGATTTCCAATAAATGTATGAAAACGTCCCACAGGATGGGGAGTTCTCCGGTTATATGGGGGGTAAAACCTGCGAAAAGCCTCCCTCTGACGAGGGAGAGATTGGGCGGAGGGGGCAAGCTCCCGCCCTACACGGTGCATTTTCGTGGCGCCTGACGACTCGGCAGGCGCAAGGGCCGGGGCGCGCCCAGTGGTCGCGCCCTACGAAAGGCCTCCCCCCTTGCGGGGGAGGTGCCCCAGTGCGCACACTGGGGCGGAAGGGGGAAACGCCCCGTCTGTTGGAACGGCTCAATCTACGGATGCCCCCTCAGTCTCGCTTCGCTCGACAGCTCCCCCGCAAGGGGGGGAGCCAAGGCCGGGCGCACCATGTGCGCCCCTACAAAAAGGTGATGCCCCTCTCATCGCCCCCTCATCCGGCCCTTCGGGCCACCTCCCCCCCACAGGGGGGAAGGCTTGGGGCGGCCAAAAGCCGCGCCCAACAAAATCACAAAGGAGGAATTTTCATGTCCACCAATCACACCACAAACTACAACCTGAACCAATGGGAGGCCGCGGACAAGGTGCTGCGTACCGAGTTCAACGAGGACAACGCCAAAATCGACGCGGCGTTGAAAGCGAGCGCGGACGCCATCGGCGCGCTGGAAGGGCAGATGGCCGGGAAGGGCAACTGCCAGCTCTACGTCACCACCTACGCCGGAACCGGCCAGTATGGCCAGGCGCACCCCCAGTCCCTCTCCTTCCCCAAGCTGCCCCGCCTGGTGATCCTGGGGAGCAGCAACGGCCATCTGATGTTTTTCGGCCGGGGCCAGAGCGTGGTCACGGGCATCCAGCTGGACCACAACGAGCCGTGCTTCTGGACCTCGGTCACCTGGACGGGGAACACGGTCACCTGGTACGGGGAGAGCGCAGCCCAGCAGATGAACTACAGCGGATTTACCTATTATGCCTTGGCGTTTCTGGACGCCGGAGAGTAAAGGGAACCCCCGGGCCTTACGGCCCGGGGGTCTTTCATTGTTATGGTGAGAATTTGCCGTTTTAGGCGCTTTCCTTAACGGTCTTCAGAGTCACAGTGATCTCATCAGCGGAGCAAGCCCCGATGGTAAACACAATGTCCTCAGACAGTTCGGTTCCGTCGAAACCGGCAACAGTCTTAACAGTCGCACTCGCAGCACCAGTTACGCTCACCGTATCAATCGTATAGTCCTTCGCGGGAGGCGCAGAGATGTGGGACAGAGTACCGGTGACATCGCCGCCAGCATAGGGCACATAATCAGGCCCCTCAAAGCTCCAATTATCGTTGGTGTGGCTGAACTCCCAATTCACCTTAGCCACACGATACGCGTTGTCAGCGTCGTCGGTGAACACATAAGTCCGGGTCCGGTTGCCGCTCTCAGCGGTAAAGGTCCACTCGTCAGCCGGATCTTCCGTAATCCCAGTGACCACATAATCAGTGGAGTTCTCGATCTCGGCCTCGATGGCATCCAGGATGGCATCAATGCCGGGGTTCGCGCCGATGTAGGTAACCTTCACGTTGTCGCGGTCGCTCAGGTTGACCATGATGTCCTCGTCGACATCCTGCTCACCCTCGTCGGTCAGCTCGTCGTTCATGTTGTTCAGCACAACCACCATGGCGGCGCCGTCCTCAACGATGGCACTGACATAGATGTCATCAGTCTTACTCACGTTCAGGTCGTCCAGAGCGTCTTCCAGACCGTCGCGGCCCTCATAGTACTCGATCTCGTCGAAGTCGTTGCCGTCCACGGACTGGATGCGGACCACCTTCACGTCGGGGCTGATCCAGATGCCCTTGCTGCGATCCACATCGGAGTACAGAGTGCCGTTCGCGAAGTTCAGGCCAGACTCCTGGGCGTTGTTCAGCAGGACGTGCTCGCTGTCGGCCTCGACTTCGGCCACAGCATCCTGGATGCTGGTCTCCACGTCATAGCGGTTGTCACCGTCAGCAACCCGCTTGGTATCCTTCACGGTACCGTCGGCGTAGTAGCGGACATAGTACCAGTAGCCCTGATCCATGTCGGCCTCGCCGATCTCCTCCAGGGAGTCGCCCACGTAGGAGATCTCAGTCTCCTCGCCATCCAGCACCACCTCGCGGGTCCAGGTGTACTCGTCGTCGGCGCTGCTATACCGCTCGCGGTTGGCGTCGGAGCTGGTGACGTACACGAAGTTGCTGGTAGAGCCGGCGTCCTCGCCCACCACCACGGCGGCGATCACATAGGCCTCGTCATCATACAGGGCGTACACACCGTGGGAGACGTTGGCATAGGTCTTAGTGGTGCTGTTATCCTCGGTAGCGACCTCAATGTCGCCAGCGGCGGCAGGCGTGCTGGTGTACAGAGCCTCCACGTCGGTCTTATCAAAGACCTCGATGTCGGTATTTTCCACGCCGGTGACCACAGAGGCCACATCATCGATGATGGCGGCGTCGTCGGTGTGAACGTTACCGTCGCCAGTAACAAAGTAGTCGTACGAGGTATCGGAGTCGATCAGGTCGGTCTCGGCCACCAGGTAGACAGACTCGTCATTGCCGTAGATACGGCTGATGCTGCCGGAACCGGTCAGGGAGATGTGAGACTTATCGATCTGAGTGCGGGTAGAGCCATCATCGTGAGACTGGGCCGCATCATTGTTGCCGAGGGTCGCGCCCACCTGCTTCAGGGTGTACACATCGCTGCTGTTGACAGTGTAGGTGCACCAGGTGTTCATGGTGGCGCTGGCCATGTCGATCAGGTCATCGCCAGCGGCGTCCTCGCTGCGGCGGGTGTTGATCTCGATGGTACCCATGGTGCCGTCCATGAAGATGACGTTGGCATCAGCGGTGGTGCCGGAGAAGTTGCTGGCGCTGGTGTTCATGCCCACCAGGAACAGGTACTGGTCGGGATCCTCGTTGCGCTCGATGCCGATCAGATAGCCGTAGGGATCCAGAATCAGGTTATAGGTGATGTCCTTCAGGTTGTTGTTGCTGTACTGATCCAGCACCTCGGGATCGTAGGTGATGGAGTCGGCATAGTCATACTGGGTGCCCTCGGTCTCCACATAGCTGCGGAGCTTAAAGGCGTCCACAGTGGCGTCAGAGATGATCTCGGGATCGGCAATGGTCTGGATCTCGCCGGCGGCCACAGTCACCAGGACCACGTCGCCGCTCACATAGTCGGCAATGGCGAAATCATCGCCGGCCACGGTGAAGTCCTCGGTGTAGGGATCCAGCTTGTCAGTGCTACTATCCTTGTCATCGGTGTTCTTCACATAGTTGGCGGCTTTGGCACTGGAGTTCTTGTCCTCGAGGGAGTAGACCTCCAGGTCGATCTCGTCCTTCTTGTCATCATAGTCGCTGGTCTTGGCCAGATAGGTGTTGATGACGGTGATGTAGACGTCCTTGTTGGAGGTGTCCACGAACACCTGGGTCAGCACGCCGTTGCCGGTCTCGCCCACGCCGTTGGTGTTGGAGCGGACCAGGTTGCCCTCGGTGAAGTAGGCGTCCTCCAGGTACTGCTCCTCTTCCTCGCCGTCCACATAGATGAAGAAGTCGTACTCATCAATGGTGGACTTGCCCAGCAGGTCGTACAGGTCGCGGCCGGTCACTTCCTCGGTGTACTCCTGGCGGAGCAGGTCGCCGCGGATGTAGGTGCCGATCTCCTCGCCGTCATACTCCCAGTAGCGGGCGGGGCGGCCGAAGTCGTCGGTGGTGTACTGCAGGCGCAGATCGCCGTCGTACAGCTCCTCGCCCAGCTGGATGATGTACTGGTCGGTGCTGGCGATGTCGCTGGTGCCGCCCACGATGGCGTCATACTGCGCGTCGGCGCTGGTGCGGGCGGTGTACTCGGTGCGGTGGTTCAGAGTCACGCCGTTGACGGTGATGCCCACCTCGCCGGTGAAGGTGACCATGCTGGACTTCAGGCCGTTCAGCACCAGCTGAGCGATCTGGTTCCGGGTCAGAGCCTCCTCGGCGCTGGCGTCGATGCCG
>CALWYA010000056.1 GCA_944385645.1 uncultured Oscillospiraceae bacterium | reverse complement strand
GAGCGTGGACACCTCCATGGGCTTCACCCCCCTGGCCGGCCTGCCCATGGGCACCCGCTCCGGCGACCTGGACGCCGGCATCCTGGAGTACCTGATGCACAAGCACGGCTATGACATTGACAAGATGCTGAACATCCTGAACAAGAAGTCCGGCGTGGAGGGCATCTCCGGCGTCTCCTCCGACTTCCGGGACCTGGAGACCGCCGCCAATGAGGGCAACGACCGGGCCCAGCTGGCCCTGGACGTGTTCGCCTACAGCGTGAAGAAGCTCATCGGCTCCTACGCCGCCGCCATGGGCGGGGTGGACGCCGTCATCTTCACCGCCGGCGTGGGTGAGAACGACCCGGGCACCCGGGCCAAGGCGGTGGCCGGCCTGGAGTTCATGGGCATCCAGATCGACCCGGAGAAGAACAACGTCCGGGGCAAGGAAGTGGACGTGGCCGCCGCGGGCTCCCGGGCCCGGGTGCTGGTCATTCCGACGAACGAGGAGCTGATGATCGCTCAGGACACCGCCGCACTGGTAAAGGGCTGAGCCTCCGCAGGTCCAAAACGTTCCCACGGGGCGGGCGCTGTGCGCCCGCCCCGTTTTGACGTCCTCCGCCGTTGACAAAGGCGCGCCGTCTCCTTTATAATATTTTTATCAGCGGAGAGAACACAAAGAGAGGGTCCGGACATGGATATTCACGTGAACGACGTGGTAAGAATGAAGAAGGCCCACCCCTGCGGCAGCCAGGAGTGGCTGATCCTGCGGGTGGGCATGGACTTCAAGCTGCGCTGCCAGGGCTGCGGCCACGAGGTGATGCTCCCCCGGAGCAAGGCGGAGAAGAACATCCGCAAGGTATTCCGGGACGGGCAGCCCGTGGAGGTGTAGAAACGGGACTTCGACCGCCCAAAGCGCGCGAGGACAGGAAAGGAGAGAAAGGATGCGCTACGACAGCGATCTGCTGTACCGGCCGCCGGGGGAGTGGAAGAGCTATCTGCTCCAGTGTACCATCGGCTGCTCCAACAACAAGTGTACCTTCTGCGGGATGTATAAGGACAAAAAGTTCCGCATCCGCCCGGTGGAGGAGATCCTGGAGGACATCGACATGGCCCGGGACTACTACGGCCCGGGGCTCCAGCGGGTGTTCCTCATGGACGGGGACGCCATCATCATGAAGACGGACGACCTGCTCCGGGTGCTGCACAAGCTGTATCAGAGCTTCCCCCGCCTGGAGAAGGTGACCCTGTACGCCGGTCCCCGGAGCACCCTGGCCAAGTCGCCGGAGGAGCTGCGGACCCTCCGCGAGGCCGGGCTGTCCCGGGCCTACCTGGGGGTGGAGAGCGGCAGCGACACGGTGCTGAAGTTCATCCGCAAGGGGGTCACCGCCGATGAGATGCTGCTGGCCGGCCGCCGGCTGGTGGAGGCGGGCATCGACCTCTGAGTGACGGTGATCCTGGGGATGACCGGCGCCCGGGGGGAGGGGGGCGACTGGGAGGAGCACATCCGCTCCACCGCCCGGATCATCAACGAGATGAAGCCCCGCCACCTGTCCGCCATGACCTTCGCCCCCGCCCGGGGCACCCCTCTGGGCAGCGACGTGCTGGCCGGCCGGTTCCAGGTGTGCTCCCCCGACCACATCCTGGAGGAGTGCCGACTGCTGGTGGAGCTGCTGGATGTGAATCCCCTCCACTTCACCAGCAACCACGCCTCCAACTACCTGCCCCTGAAAGGGGGACTGCCCGAGGACCGGGAGAAATTCCTCTCCCTCCTGGACCAGGCCCTGGCGGGCAAGATCCGCCTGCGCAAGACGCTGAACCGGGGCATCTGAACCGAAAAAACTGCCCCCTCGCCGCCCGGAAAACGGGAGGACGAGGGGGCATTTTTGTCCCGGTCGGAGGCGGGGGAGAGAGGTCGCGAGAGGGAAATTTCAGGGCGAAAACCGCCTATTCCTGTAAAAATCATACAAGCTGCACAACTTTGCTCCGGGATTTATGGGCAAATTTGCCCTTGTATTGCCGCCTTGGATTGGTTACAATGTGGTAACAAAAGTAACAAGCCGTTGCTTTTGTGTGTCACTAATTTGACACAATTTGTATCCAAGGGAGTGAAGACAAATGATACGCAAGCTTGTATCCCTGCCGCTGTGCGTACTTGCCTTGCTCCTCCTGATGGGCGCGTCCGCCGCGCCGCAGCAGTCTGACGCCCTGCTGGCAGAGGAGGAGAGCGCCGCTCTGAATGAGTCGGCGCTTGAGACTGAAGCACAGGTCTCCATAGAAGAAGAGGCTGAAGAGGAAAATGAGGTGCCCTGGGGACTCCGGCCCATAGAGGTGGAGGAGGAGCCCCAGATCCAGGAGGAGCCCGAGGAGGAGCCTCAGGAGGCGGCGGCAGTGGAGCCGCTGCTCCTGGTGGACGGAGCGGCTGCTCCGGCCACAGTGGGCCGGTTCGTGGAAAACGGCGTCACCTATGTGGCCCTGGCCCCCATGGCCCAGGTGCTGGACAGCACCGTGACCATCAACTGGGACGGGACCACCGCCACCGTGTACAGCGACAAGCTGAATCTCACCGCCCGGGTGGGCGAGCTCTATCTGGTGGCCAATGGCCGCTACCTCTACATCCCCGAGGGGGTGCGGATGGTCAACAATATGGTGACCGTCCCCCTGACCACTCTGGCGGAGGCCTTCGGGGCCACCCTCACCTGGAACGGGACCACCGGCGTGACCCAGATCACCCGGGGGACCGGGGGCATCGTCCCCGGGGACGCCTTCTATAATCAGAACGACCTGTTCTGGCTGTCCCGGGTCATCTACGCCGAGAGCGGCAACCAGTCCCTGGAGGGACAGATGGCGGTGGGCAACGTGGTGATGAACCGGGTGGCCCACCCCGCCTACCCCAACACGGTGGAGGGGGTGCTGGCCCAGAAGAATCAGTTCAGCACCTACAAGTCCGGCGCCCTGGCCAACCGCACCCCCACCGAGAAGTGCGTCATCGCCGCCAAGCTGGTGCTGGATGGGGGCGAGGTGGCTGAGACGGACGGAGCCCTGTACTTTGACTCCGCCCGCAGCAGCTGGGCCTCCCGGAACCGGCAGTACGCCGCCACCCTGGGCGGGCACACCTTCTACTACTGATACTGCGCACAAGCGACGAACTGGCGGTCCGCCTCAGGCGGGCCGCCAGTTTTTCGTCGGGCCGGCCGCCCCGCAACTGGAAAAATTTCAAATGGGGCTTTCTTTTTTGTATATCCATGTATATAATATCAGACAGACAGAGAAGGGCCGACAGCCCGTTTCCGACAGGAGGAACCCCACATGACAAGAAGCAACGCCCGCGAGATCGCGGTGCATCTGATTTTCGCCCTGGGCTTCGGCAGCCAGAGCGACCAGGAGCTGCTGGACAGCGAGCTGACCCACGAGCGATTTCAGGAGCTGGCGGAGGATCTGCCCCTCTACGCCCAATACCCCAACGAGAAGCAGGAGCAGTACATCCGGAAGCTGGTCAGCGGGGTGTTTTTCCACGGCCCTGAGCTGGACGACTGCATCAGCCGCTACTCGGTGGGCTGGGCGTTCTCCCGCATCCCCCGCATGGCGGCGGCCATCATGCGCACCGCCATGTATGAGATCCTGTATATGCCTGACATCCCCAACGCCGCCGCCATCAATGAGGCGGTGGAGTTGACCCGAAAGTACGAATCTCCCGAGGTGGTGGCCTTCGTCAACGGCATTCTGGGCTCCTTTGTCCGGGCCGAGTGCGGGGACGAGTCCCCCAGGCCGGAGAAGCCCGCCGCCGACCCGGCCGACCCGCCGGCGGAGGAGTGACCATGCGTGTCCTGGGGCTGGACACCAGCAACTATACCACCTCGCTGGCCGTCTTTGACGGCCGGGAGGGGACCAATGTGGGCCGTCTGCTGTCGGTGCGCCCGGGGGAGCTGGGCCTGCGGCAGAGCGACGCCCTGTTTCAGCATGTGCGGCAGCTGCCCGCCCTCTTCCGGGAGCTGGAGGGGCGGGGACTGCTGACCGATCTGACCGCCGTGGGTGCCAGCACCCGCCCCCGGGCGGTGGAGGGCTCCTATATGCCCTGCTTTCTGGCGGGGGCCTCCCAGGGGGAGGGGCTGGCTAGCGCCCTAGGGGTCCCTTTTTTTGCCCACTCCCACCAGCAGGGCCACCTGGCCGCGGCAGCCTGGTCCGCCGGCCGGCTGGAGCTGCTGGACGCCCCCTTCCTGGCCTGGCACCTGTCCGGGGGGACCACTGAACTGCTCTATGTGGAGCCGGAGGGCGCCTCTGTCCGGGCCCGGGCCATCGGGGGGACCAGCGACATCTCCGCCGGGCAGCTCATCGACCGCACCGGCGTGCTGCTGGGGCTGCCATTCCCCGCCGGCAAGGCCATGGACGCCCTCAGCGGCCAGGCAGACGTCGACCTGGCGTATCCGGTGAAGCGGAACGACCTGACCTTCTCCCTGTCCGGCATGGAGAACCAGGTGAAGAAGCTCCTGGAGGCGGGGGAGAAGCCCGCCAACATTGCCCGGTTCACCCTGGACACGGTGACGGACATCGTCCTGCGGGTGACTCGGGAGGCCCAGCGGCGCTATCCCGGCCTGCCGGTGCTGTGCTCCGGAGGCGTGGCCTCCAACACCCGGCTGCGGGCCGCCCTGGGGGAGAGCTGCGGGGCTCTGTTTGCCCAGCCCCAGTATGCCGCCGACAACGCCATGGGGACGGCCATCCTCACCTGGCGGGCCCTGCGCCGGGGGGAGGGGACGGTATGAGAGAGGACGTCCAGCTGTTCACCCCCTCCCAGGTGAACCAGTATATCAAGGGCTTCATGGACCGGGACCGGCTGCTGTCCGGCCTGCTGGTGCGGGGGGAGCTGTCCAACTACAAGATGTACCCCTCCGGCCACCACTACTTCTCCCTGAAGGACGGGGAGGGGAGCCTGCGGTGCGTCATGTTCCGGGGGGACGCCGTCTCCCTGCGCTTTCGGCCCCAGAACGGGATGCAGGTGGTGGCCGCCGGGCGGATCACCGTCTTTCCCCGGGACGGGCAGTATCAGCTGTACTGTTCCCGCCTCATCCCCGAGGGGGTGGGAGACCTGCACCTGGCCTTTGAACAGCTGAAAGAGAAATTATACCGGGAGGGCCTGTTTTCCCCGGAGCGGAAGCGGCCCATCCCCCGGTTCCCCGACACCATCGCCCTGATCACCTCCCCAGCGGGGGCGGCGGTGCGGGATCTGCTGCGCATCCTGCGGGCCCGCTGGCCCATGGCGAGGGTAAAGATCCTCCCCGTCCGGGTCCAGGGGGAGGGGGCGGCTCGGGAGATCGCCGCCGCCATCCGCTGGGCCTGCGCCCATCGGACGGCCGACCTGATCATCACCGGCCGGGGGGGCGGCTCCATGGAGGACCTGTGGGCCTTCAACGAGGAGATCGTGGCCCGGGCCATCGCCGAGGCGGACATCCCGGTGATCTCCGCTGTGGGCCACGAGCCCGACGTGACCATCGCCGATTTTGTGGCCGACCTGCGGGCGGCCACCCCCTCCAACGCCGCCGAGCTGGCGGTGCCCGACCGGCGGGAGGTCCGCGCCGCCCTGGAGGCGGATGGGGACCGGCTGGCTGCCGCCGTCCGGGGCAGACTGGACCGGGAGCGGCGGGCTTTGGATCGCCTGGCCTCCAGCCGGGCCATGACTGAGCCCGCCTCCTATTTCAAGGACAAGCGGCTGCTGCTGGACTATCAGAGCGGCCGCCTGGTCCGGGCCATGGAGCGGCTCACCGGAGGCCGGCGGGAGCGGCTGTCCTCTCTGGCCGCCGCCCTGGACGCCATGAGCCCCTTGAAGGTGCTGGGCCGGGGCTATGCCATCGCCCGGAGGGCGGACGGCAAAGTGATCTCCTCGGTCCGGGATACGGCACCGGGGGAGGAATTTCGCCTGCGGGTCTCGGACGGTGAGCTGGACTGCCTGGTGCGGGTCAGCCGGACTACTTGAAGGAAAAGGAGCGTGGTCCCATGGCCGCGAAGAAGCTGACATTTGAACAGTCCATGTCCCGGCTGGAGGAGATCGTGGACCTGCTGGAGAAGGGGGACGCCCCCCTGGAGCAGGCCATGGCCCTCTTTGAGGAGGGGGCCAAGCTCCTGCGGGAGTGTACCGCCAAGCTGGATCAGGCGGAACAGAAGGTCACCCTGCTCACTGTGGACCAGGACGGACAGGAGCACGAGACCGATTTCCAGGGGGAATAGTGACATGGAAAAAGACTTTACACAACAGCTGGCCCAAGACCAGGCCATGATTGAAGAGGCCCTGGCGGGGGTGTTCCGGGTGGAGGAGCGGTACGCCGACCTCCAGGAGGCCATGGAGTACTCCCTGCTGGCGGGGGGCAAGCGCATCCGGCCGGTGCTCACCCTGGAGACCTGCCGCCTGTGCGGCGGGGAGCCGGAGTTGGCCCTGCCCTTTGCCTGCGGGGTGGAGATGATCCACACCTACTCCCTGATCCACGACGACCTGCCCGCCATGGACGACGACGCGCTGCGCCGGGGCCGCCCCACCAACCACGTGGTCTATGGGGAGGCCACCGCCATCCTGGCGGGGGACGGCCTGCTTACCGCCGCCTTTGAACAGCTCACCCGGGCCAAACTGCCCGCCGACCGGGTGGTGGAGGCGGTGGCCTGTCTGTCCCGGTGCGCCGGCCCCGCCGGCATGGTGGGGGGACAGGCCCTGGATATGGCCGGCGAGGGCCGGGGCATGTCCCGCCCGGAGCTGGAGCAGCTCCAGAGCCTGAAGACCGGAGCCCTCATCTCGGCGGCCGCCCAGCTGGGCTGCATCGCCGCCGGGGGGAGCGGGGCCCAGCGGGAGAAAATCAAGACCTACGCCCAGGCCCTGGGCCGGGCCTTCCAGGTGCGGGACGACATGCTGGACGTGATCAGCTCCGACCAGGAGCTGGGCAAGCCGGTGGGCTCCGACCAGACCAACGAGAAGTCCACCTTTGTCACCGCCCTGGGGCTGGAGGGCTGCCAGCGGCTGGTGGACGAGCTGACCGCCCGGGCGGTGGCCGCCCTGGACGGCTTCGGGGCCCCGGAGTTCCACATCTGGCTGGCCGAGAGCCTGGCCCGGCGGAACAAGTAACGAGACAGAGGGCAGACACCCACCGGCAGAGAGGAGGGGCGGGATGCAAAACGGATTTCTCACCGGCAATTTGCCGCTGGATCTGGCCGTGCTGGCCTGGTTCGCGGCCCAGCTCATCAAGACGCTGATCAACCTGATCCGGGGACAGGGGCTGGCGCTGCGCCGGGTATTGGGCAGCGGCGACATGCCCAGCTCCCACTCGGCCTTCATCTGCGCCGCCACCGCCTCCATCGGGCAGATCTGCGGCTGGCGGGACCCCCTGTTCTCTCTGTCGGCCGTGGTGGCCCTGGTGGTCATGTACGACGCCTGCAACGTGCGCCGGGCGGCGGGGGAGCAGGCCAAGCTGCTCAACTATTTGGTGGACCACTGGGAGGACCTGCCCCAGGAGTTCCGGGAGAAGAAGCGGCTGAACGAGCACCTGGGCCACACCCTGCCCCAGGTACTCATGGGCGCCCTGCTGGGGACGGCCATCGGGTTGATCGGGCCGGTTCTTCTGACTGGCTGACAAGATTTGCGAGGGATCACACCTTGACGACGAGAGAAAAAACACAAGTTCACCCCCTGCTGGAGGAGCTGGGCGACCAGGAGGGGATCGCCCTGTGCGCCAAGCTGCGACGGGAGCTGGTGGCCGGCGTGGCCCGGACCGGGGGCCATCTGGCCTCCAATCTGGGCGCGGTGGAGCTGACGGTGGCCATCCACCGGGTGTTCGACACCCGGACGGACCGGCTGGTGTTCGACGTGGGCCACCAGTGCTACATCCACAAGATGCTCACCGGCCGCCGGGAGGAGATGACCTCCCTGCGGAAGTTCGGCGGGATCGCCGGCTTTCCAAAGCCGGGGGAGAGCGTCCACGACGCCTTCATCGCCGGCCACGCCTCCAACTCGGTGTCGGTGGCCCTGGGCATGGCCCGGGCCCGGCAGGTGACGGGGGCGGACTATAAGGTGCTGGCCCTCATCGGAGACGGCGCCCTGACCGGCGGGCTGGCCTATGAGGGCCTGTCCGCCGCCGGCAGCTGCGGACAGCAGCTGCTGGTCATCCTCAACGACAACGGCATGTCCATCACCTCCAACGTGGGCGGCGTGGCCCAGCATCTGGCCCGCCAGCGGCTGCGGCCCCAGTACCTGGCCTTCAAGAAGCGGTATCAGAAGGTGATGGGGGCCACCCGGCCCGGCCGGGCTGTCTATCGAGTGCTCCATCAGGTGAAGCAGGGCCTGAAGCAGAGCCTGCTGCCCTGCAGTATGTTCGAGAATATGGGCTTCCGCTATCTGGGCCCGGTGGACGGCCACAACCTGGCCGACCTGACCAGCATCCTGCGGTATGCCCGGCAGCTGAATGAGCCGGTCCTGCTCCATGTCAAGACTGTAAAGGGAAAAGGCTTCCTCCCGGCGGAGGAGAACCCGGACGCCTTTCACGGGGTGGGCCCCTTCCAGCCCATTACCGGGGAGCCCCTCTCCGCCGGCGGAGAGAATTTCTCCGCCCGCTTCGGGGCGGATATGGTCCAGCTGGCCCAGGCGGACGGGCGGGTGTGCGCCATCACCGCCGCCATGACCGGGGGGACGGGGCTGGAGGAGTTTGCCCGGCGATTCCCCGACCGCTTTTTTGACGTGGGCATCGCCGAGGGCTGCGCCGTCTCCATGGCGGCCGGCATGGCCAAGGAGGGAGCGGTCCCTGTCTTCGCCGTGTACTCCACCTTTCTCCAGCGGTCCTATGACATGCTCCTCCACGACGTGGCCCTCCAGGGTCTGCATGTGGTGCTGGGGGTGGACCGGGCCGGTCTGGTGGGAGAGGACGGAGAGACCCACCAGGGCCTGTTTGACGTGGCCTA
>CALWYA010000055.1 GCA_944385645.1 uncultured Oscillospiraceae bacterium | reverse complement strand
GGGTAGCACACCTGGCGCAGGCTGGCCTCCAGGCAGGTGGGACCTGCCTCGTGGTACAGGCCGGTCTGGTTGCCCTCCTCGTCCAGCACGGGGTCGTCCACGCAGATGGTGACCACGCTGGCTGCCGTGTGGGCGGTGCAGACCTTCCCCTCGGGGTAGTCCTCGGGGAAGACGGAGGCGGTGACCACCCGGTTGCCCCGGGGGTCCATCTCACAGTACTCGCTGGCGGGCAGGCCGCTGTCCAGGCAGTACCGGACGGTGCGCCGGCCGCCGGGGTCGGGGAAGTCCTGGTCGGACAGGCCCTCGTGGACCTGGCTCATCACCATGTTCCACAGGCCCACATGGGTGGTGGTGTTGGGCATGGTGGCGTTCTGGGGATAGCCCATCCAGACGGCGGCGGTGTAGTAGGGGGTGTAGCCCACGAACCACAGGTCGTACACGTCGTTGGTGGTGCCCGTCTTGCCGGCGCAGTGCATCCCGCTCAGCCCCCGGCCGGCGGCGGTGCCGCCCGACTGGAACACACCCTGGAGCAGCTCGTTCATATAATAGGCTGTCTGGGGCTTGATGGCCTGCTCCTGCTGGGTGGGGTTGTCCAGCAGCAGGACCTCCTCCCCGTCCACCAGCCGGGTGACCCGGGTGAAGGTGCGGGAGACGGTGTAGGTGCCGCCGTTGGGGAAGGCGGCGTAGGCCTCGGCCATGTCCCGGGTGGTGACGCCGTCGGTGAGGCCGCCCATGGCCATGGGGGACACCCCCACGTCGGAGTACACCTTGCCGTTGATCTCCCGGCCCTCCTCCAGGTCGAAATGGAACCGCTCCTCCATGAAGCGGAAGCTCTCCTCCGGGGTGACCAGGTCGGCCACGATGCGCACGGCGATGGTGTTCAGGGACACCTTCAGGGCGTAGGGGATGTTGGTCAGGCCCCGGTACCGGGTGGTGCCGGCGTTATAGGGCCAGGGGGACCCGCCGTTGGACTGATAGGGGTAGTCGTCCAGCACGGTGATGGGGCTGATCTTCCCCATCTCCAGGGCGGGGGCGTAGACGGACAGGGGCTTGATGGAGGAGCCGGGCTGCCGCTTGGAGGAGTTGGCGTAGTTGCTCAGGAGGTTGCCCTCCTTCTCCCCGAACTGGCCGGCGATGGCCACCACGTCCCCGGAGGCGTTGTCGATGACGGTGATGGCCGACTGCATCAGCTGCCCGTCCCGGGAGGTGTAGTTCAGATTGTCCCGGTTGGTGTACACCGCGTCCACCGCCGCCTGCACGTCGGGGTCATAGCAGGTGTAGATGCGCAGGCCGCCCTGCTGGAAGGCCAGGTCGATGGCGGAGTCGGACCAGCCCAGCTGGTCCTTCAGGGCCTGGCGCACATCGGAGATCACCGTCTCCTCGTACCAGGTGTAGATGTCCTGGCTGGCGGTCTGGCTGTCGCCGCCGCCCACGCCCACGAAGACCAGCTCCTGGGCCACGGCCTCGTCGTGCTGCGCCTGGGAGATCATCCCCTGCTCCAGCATCTGCTCCAGGATGATCTCCTGGCGCCACTTGTTCCACTGGCGGGCGTCCCAGATCTCGCCGGTGCTGGTGGCCACCTTGGAGACGGAGTAGGGCCCGTACAGGGAGGGGTTGTTGGTGATGGCGATGAGGCTGGCGCACTCGGCCAGGGTCAGCTCGGACACCGGCTTGCCGAAGTACTCGTAGGAGGCCGACCCCACCCCCTCGCAGCCGCTGCCCAGGGGGATGATGTTCAGGTACATCTCGATGGTGTCCTCTTTGGAGTTGTTCTGGGTGAAGCGCAGGGCCCGGACGATCTCGGTGATCTTCCGCTTCACCGTCACCTCGTTATAGTCGGTGAGGTTCTTCAGCATCTGCTGGGTGATGGTGGAGCCGCCCTGGATGTCGCCGCCGGTGAACATGCTGAGCACCGCCCGGGCCGTCCGGCCCCAGTCCACCCCGGAGTGGGTCCAGAAGTGCCGGTCCTCGATGGCCACGGCGGCGTTGATCAGGTCGTCGGGCATCTCCTCCAGATCCACCCACTCGGACTTGGTGGTGCTCAGGAGGGTGGTCATCTCCACATACTGCCCGGTGGCCTTGTCCTCATAGTACATGACGCTGTTTTCCCCGTAGGCGAAGTCGTCCAGGCTCAGGTCGGCCAGAGGGACGATGACCCGGTTGATGTAGACGGCGGCAAAGCAGCACAGCAGCGCCCCGGTGCACAGCCCCACCAGGAGCAGGGTGCCCAGCACCTTCAGCGCGGTGTTCCCCGCCCGGCGGCGCTTTCTGCGGGGCCGTCTGGGGGGGCGCTCCCCCTCCTCCGGCCGGCCGGTGGGCTGGCGGCGGGAGGGATAGTCGCTGTCGTCGTACAGGGATGGATGATTGTGGTTGTTTTCAGACACGTCGCTACCTCCAGTCGGGAAGGAGCCGCGGGCGCCCTTCCGACGGTCTGGGCGGGTCCTCCCGCCCGGGTTTCAGGGGCAAATCTCGCCGACCGCATAGGACAGCGATTATATGTATTATACCAGATTTTTACCGTTTGTCCACCCAAAATCCGCGCCGGAGGCGGCCCGGCCCTCCCGGCCGGAAAATTTCTCCCGGCCCGCTCTTGCATTTTTTCCGCCGCCGGGGTAAAATAGACTCAGCCAAGACAGAAGGAGGCGACCGCCATGGAGGAACTCTTTGGCCCTGATTTCATCACCGTCACCGACGAGGACGGCAACGAATTCGAGTTGGAGCTGGCCGACACGCTGGAGCACAACGGGGTCACCTACCACGCTATGTTCCCCGCCGTGGCCGCCGACGACAAGACCGGCGAGCCGGTGGACGTGGACGCCGATGACGAGGAGTACGGTCTGGTCATCATGAAGGTGGTGGAGGAGAACGGGGAGGAGCTGCTGTCCACCCTGGACTCCGACGAGGAGCTGGACGAGATCTACCAGCTGTTTATGGAGCGCTTCTTCCCCGAGGACGAGGACGGGGCGCAGGACGACTGAGGACCTTTTCCTGCTCGGTGCGTGATGGGCTCGATTTAAACCCACATTTCTCAAACGGGACGCCAACTCGCCGCGCGGCTCGCAGGCCTCCCGGCCCCCATCGAGGTCGGCTGGACGTTGGAAGCGGAAAAACGCGGCGGAAGCGACCCACCTGCCATTCGTGCAGGTTTTAAATGGGTCCACACGGCCAGAGCGGGGCTAAACAGAATCCCCCGGAACTGGGGCGCGGCCTGGGGCCGCGCCCCTTTTTTGCCCTCCGGCCCCGGGCTATTTTATAAACAATCTGTAAATCCGCCCTTTTCCCCCTCCGCCCCCTTGAAAAGCCGGTGCTTTTCTAGTATAATAGTTCGGACATGGCCGCGGGGAGGTCTCCCGGCCTGTTTTTTCCGCGCCCGACGGGCGCGCGCATGCTTTGAACGAGAGGACTGAACAAACCGTGAGCCAATCCAAGGAAACCAAGACCCAGAGCAAGGCCGAGCGGGAGGAGAAGCGCCGCCAGGAGGAGCGCGCCGACCGCCGGACCATGGCCCTGTACACTCTGGTGGGCGTGGTGGTGGTGATCGCCGCCGTGGTCCTGCTGGTGTGGAACAGCGGCATCCTCCAGCGCACCCTCACCGCGGTGGAGGTGGACGGCGTCAAGTACACCGCCGCCGACGTGGAGTTCTACTACAACTCCACCTATAACCAGATCGTCAACACCTATACCAGCCAGTACTACACCGCCCCCTTCGACACCAGCGTGTCCACCAAGGACCAGGTGTACGACGAGGAGACCGGCGAGACCTGGTATGATTACCTCATGGGGGCCGCCCTGGACAGCCTGACCCACGACACCGCCCTGGCCAAGCAGGCCCAGGCCGCAGGCCACGCCCTGTCCGCCGAGACCCAGGCCGAGCTGGACGCCGCCCTGACCCAGATCGACACCGGCTGGATCGGCTACGGCTACGCCAACCGGGACGCCTTCATCCGGGCCAACTACGGCTCCCACATGACCTACAACCGGCTGGTGGAGCTGTTCCAGACCCAGGCCCTGGCCGGGGACTGGGCCCAGGCCCAGCTGGACGCCATGGAGTACACCGACGAGGAGTACGAGGCCTACTATGAGGAGTACGCCGACCTGCTGGACACCTACACCCTGTCCCAGTTCCTGATCCAGGCCCGGGTGGAGACCACCGACGAGGACGGCAACACCATCGAGATGACCGACGAGGAGAAGGCCGCCGCCCTGGAGGAGGCCAAGGCCGAGCGGGAGCCCCTGGTCCAGGAGCTGCGGGAGCGGCTGGAGGCCGGCGAGGACCCGGAGGCCCTGGCCGAGGAGTACGCCGACGACCTCTACCTCAGCTCCGTCAATGTCTCCGCGGCCGGCTCCTCCATCAGCAGCTACCCCTACGCCGACTGGGCCATGGAGGCCGGCCGGACCGCCGGCGACGTGACGGTGGAGGAGTCGGAGAGCACCACCTCCTGCCTGTACTACGTGGTCCTCTTCCAGGGCCGGGAGCGGGACGACTCCAATACCGCCGACGTGCGCCACATCCTGGTGGCCGCCGAGCAGGACGAGGGGGCCGACCAGCCCACCCAGGCCCAGTATGACGCCGCCTATGCCGAGGCCGAGGAGCTGCTGGAGCAGTGGAAGGCCGGCGAGGCCACCGAGGACTCCTTCGCCGCCCTGGCCCAGGAGCACAGCGCCGACACCGGCTCCGCCGCCAACGGCGGGCTGATCACCGGCATCAGCGCCAGCTCCGGCTATGTGGAGACCTTCGCCGACTGGGCCCTGGACCCCAGCCGCCAGCCCGGCGACACGGGGATCGTCCAGAACACCGGCTCGTCCACCAAGGGCTGGCACATCATGTACTATGTGTCCGCCGGCGACCCCATCTGGAAGCAGACCGCCTTCAGCGCCATGCAGAGCGAGGACTATGACCAACTCCTGGCCGACATCGACGAGAGCGTCACCGCCCAGGAGGGTCTGGGCATGAAGCTCGTCTCCGGCCGGTAAGCCGTAATCTGACCGCAAAAAACTCCCTGTCCGCACAGCGGACAGGGAGTTTTTCTGTTGTGTTCAGATGCCGTTCCCCTTGGCCAGGGCCACCAGGGCGCTGGCCCCCAGGCGGTCGGCCCCCGCGTCCAGCAGGGCCTGGGCCTGTTCAAAGGTGCGGATGCCCCCCGCCGCCTTGATGCGGATGTCGGGGCTGATGTGCTCCCGGAAGAGCCGCACGTCCTCCGCCGTGGCCCCGCCGGTGGAGAAGCCGGTGGAGGTCTTGATGAAGTCGGCCCCGGACATGGACACCACCCGGCAGGCGGCGATCTTCTCCTCCCGGGTGAGCAGGCAGGCCTCCACGATGACCTTCAGGATGCGGCCCTTGCAGGAGGCCTTCACGGCCTTGATCTCCTCCAGGACGCCCTCCCAGTCCCCGGCCTTGGCCAGGCCCAGGCTCATGACCATGTCGATCTCGTCGGCCCCGTTGCGGATGGCGTCCTCGGTCTCGAACACCTTCACCTCGGGGGTGGAGTAGCCGTTGGGGAAGCCCACCACGGTGCAGATCTTCCGCTCGTGCCCCACGTACTCGGCGGCCTTCTTCACGAACCGGGGCGGGATGCACACCGAGGCGGTGGAGAAGGCCTTCCCCTCGTCGCACACCGCCCGCACCTGCTCCCAGGTGGCGCCGGGGGTCAGCAGAGTGTGGTCCACCCGGCTCAGAATTTCCTGATGATTCATACGATCTCCTCACAAATCCCGGGGGCTGTCCCCGTTCTATCCTTTCGGACGCCTTATTCTACTCCCGCCCCCCGCCTTTGTCCAGTTAATTTTTCTGATTGCAGGTATCAGACAGCAGCGCCCCCAGGCCTTCGGTCCGGGGGCACTGCTGTCGAAAAAGTGGCAAAGCCACTTTTTCGAGAAGGGCTGCACGAAATTTTTCCCTCGATTTCTTGTGAAATTGTCGGTCAAAATTTCGTGAGAGGTGTCATTTCCCAGGTACACGCCCTGGGAAATGACGGATCACAATTCTTTCCTGCGGCTGCGGCCGCAGGAACTCCTTGCAGGAGGGCTTTTGACAAGCACAGTGCCCCCAGGCCGAAGGCCTGGGGGCACTGTGTGTTCCATGCAATTCAGTTCCCGCTCGCATTCACCACCCGGGCGTTCTCCTCCCGGCGCTCCTGGATGGCCTCCTTCAGGACCAGCTCCTTCACCTTCATCAGGCGGATGGTGTTGGCCCGCTCGTTCTCATCCAGCTTCATGGTGATATACTTGATGCTCTCCTCCATCTGGGGGATCTTCACATACTCCAGGGCGTTGACCCGGCGGCGGGTCTTTTCGATCTCCTCGGCCAGCAGCTGGGAGGTCTTTTCCACCTCGGCCAGCCGGAGCATGTCCTGGAACACCCCGGCCATGGCGTCCACCGCGTCGTCCAGCTCGCCGCTGGTCTGGGCGAAGCCGTAGGGGTAGATCTCCCCCGGGTCCTGGCTCTTCGTCCGGAACTGATACCGGGGGACGTCCACCGACATGATGTTCTCAAAGGTCATGTCCAGCTCCACGGACTGCTTGGGGTAGAGCAGGGACTGCTCCAGCATCTCGGAGGACATGAGGGCGGAGGCCACGGTGAAGGCCCCGTGGGCCCGCATGAGGCCCTCCTCCACCCGCTTCCGGATGGCCCGATTCTCCCGGATCACGTCCATGAACTGCTTCATCAGCTCATCCCGCTTATCCTTCAGCAGCTTGTGCCCCCGCCGGGCGGTCTTCAGCCGGCCCTTCAGCCGGGTGAGCTCCATCCGGGTGGGATTGATGGTCGTGGAAGGCATAGTCGTCCCCCCTTAGTCCTTCTTGGGCAGATACTTGTCGATATACTCCGGCTTGATGCGCTTCAGCTCGCTGCGGGGCAGGATGGACAGCAGCTCCCAGCCCAGGTCCAGGGTCTCCTGGATGGAGCGGTTCTCGTCGGTGCCCTGGGAGACGTAGCGCTTTTCAAACTCGTCGGCGAACTTGGCGTACAGCAGGTCGGTGGGGGACAGGGCGGCCTCGCCCAGGATGCTCATGAGCTCCTTGTTCTCCTTGCCGGTGGCGTAGGCGGCGAAGAGCTGGTTCATGGTGCCCGAGTGGTCCTCCCGGGTCTTGCCCGCGCCGGTGCCCTTGTCCTTCAGACGGGACAGGGAGGGCAGCACGTCCACCGGCGGGTTGACGCCCTTCCGGTACAGCTCCCGGGACAGGATGATCTGCCCCTCGGTGATGTAGCCGGTCAGGTCGGGGATGGGGTGGGTCTTGTCGTCCTCGGGCATGGTCAGGATGGGGATCAGGGTGATGGACCCCTCCTTGCCCACCTGCCGGCCCGCCCGCTCGTAGATGGTGGCCAGGTTGGTGTACAGATAGCCCGGATAGCCCCGGCGGCCGGGGACCTCCTTCTTGGCCGCCGAGATCTCCCGGAGGGCCTCGGCGTAGTTGGTGATGTCGGTCATGATGACCAGCACGTGCATGTCCTTCTCAAAGGCCAGGTACTCCGCCGCCGTCAGGGCCATGCGGGGGGTGGCGATGCGCTCCACCGCCGGGTCGTTGGCCAGGTTGGTGAACAGCACGGTGCGGTCGATGGCGCCGGTGCGGCGGAACTCCTGGACGAAGAACTCGGACTCCTCAAAGGTGATGCCGATGGCCGCAAAGACCACCGCGAAGTTGGACTCCCCGTCCAGCACCTTGGCCTGCCGGGCGATCTGGGCGGCCAGGGCGGCGTGGGGCAGGCCGGAGCCGGAGAAAATGGGCAGCTTCTGCCCCCGCACCAGGGTGTTCAGCCCGTCGATGGTGGAGATGCCCGTCTGGATGAACTCGTTGGGGTAGTTCCGGGCGGCGGGGTTCATGGCCAGACCGTTGATGTCCCGGTACTCGTCGGCCAGGATGGCGGGGCCGCCGTCGATGGGCCGGCCCATGCCGTTGAACACCCGGCCCAGCATGTCCATGGACACCCCCAGCTGGAGGGGGTGGCCCAGGAAGCGGATCCTGGACTGGGCCAGATTGATGCCGGCGGAGGACTCGAACAGCTGGACCACCGCCTTGTCCCCGTTGACCTCCAGCACCTGGCAGCGGCGGACGGTGCCGTCGGCCAGCTCGATCTCGCCCAGCTCGTCATAGGTGACCCCCTGGACCCGGTCCACCACCATCAGGGGGCCGGAGATCTCCTGGATCGTCTTATACTCTCTGATCACAGCGCAGCCTCTCCTTTCTCCCCGATGGCCTCGATCTCCCGCTCCATCTCCTCGGTCAGGGCGGCGTAGTCGTCCTTGTACTGGTCGGCGGGCACCGACTTGGCCCGGCCGATGCCCTCCCGGGCGGGAATGGCGAACAGGTCGGCCAGGGCGCCGCCCTTCTCCGCCGCCCCCCGGCACAGGGCGTCATACTCCCGGATCATGGCCAGCATCCGGGCCTGCCGGTCGTACTCGGAATAGGAGTCGATGTCCACGAAGGAGTTCTGCTGGAGGAAGTCCTCCCGGATCATCCTGGCGGTCTCCAGGGTGATCTGGTCCTTGGAGGACAGGGAGTCCTTGCCCACCAGCTGGACGATCTCGTTCAGGCTGGCCTCCTCCTGGAGGACGGCCATGGCCCACTCCCGGTTCTCCAGGAACTCCTTCCCCAGGTGCTCGTCGTACCAGGGCTTCAGGCTGTCCAGGTACAGGGAGTGGGAGGTGAGCCAGTTGATGGCGGGGAAGTGCCGGCGATAGGCCAGGGAGGAGTCCAGGGCCCAGAACACCTTCACGATGCGCATGGTGGCCTGGGACACGGGCTCGGACAGGTCGCCGCCCGGGGGGGACACCGCCCCCACGGCGGTGAGGCTGCCCCGGCGCTCCTCGTCCCCGCTGCACAGGCAGGACACGTCCCCCGCCCGCTCATAGAACTGGGCCAGACGGGAGGACAGATAGGCGGGGTAGCCCTCCTCGCCGGGCATCTCCTCCAGACG
>CALWYA010000054.1 GCA_944385645.1 uncultured Oscillospiraceae bacterium | reverse complement strand
AACATATGAATGATCCGTACAGCGTCGTGGGGGACAGCCCCAGCGCCAGCGACGAGGAGGTCAAGAAGGCCTATCGGGAGCTGGCCCGGAAGTACCACCCGGACAACTATCAGAACAACCCCCTGGCCGATCTGGCCGAGGAGAAGATGAAGGAGATCAACGAGGCCTACGACCAGATCACCAAGCAGCGCGCCGGGGGAGGCTCCTCCGGGAGCTACGGCGGAAGCTATCAGTCCTCGTACCAGTCCTCCTATCAGGGGGGGTACTCCTCCGCCTCCTCCAATCAAACCTACGCGCAGATCCGCGGCATGATCAACGCCGGCGATCTGGCCGGGGCTGAGCGGCTGCTGTACGATGTCCCCCAGAAGGACGGGGAGTGGTACTTCCTCAGCGGCAGCATCGCCTACCGGAAGGGCTGGATGGACGAGGCCATGCAGAACTATGTCCGGGCGGTGCAGCTGGACCCCAACAACATGGAGTACCGCCGGGCCCTGGCCGTCATGCAGCAGGGCAACATGGGGGGCTACCGCCCCGCCGGCTACAGCAGCGGCACCGACGCCATGGACTGCTGCACCACCATGATGTGTCTGAACTGCCTGTGCAGTGGGTGCAACTGAGATGCGGCGGACAAAGACGAGTCTGGTATCCGTTGGGGGTGTGCTGGCCGCCGGGGCGCTGGTGCTGCTGTGGCTGGCCTGCATGGCCCCCTCGGGGCAGCTGGGTCTGACCGCCGCGGGGGGACTGTTCCCCATGGCCGCCGCCGTGGCCGCCGGCCGGGGGGCCGGCTATCTGTGCTGGGGGGCGGCGGGTCTGCTGGGGCTGATCCTTCTGCCGGACAAAGGGGTGGCCCTGCTGTTCCTGCTCTTCCTGGGACTGTACCCGGTGGTCAAGGGGGCCATCGAGAGCCTGCGCCACCTGCCCCTGGAGTGGGCGCTGAAGCTGGCTTTCTTCAACCTGGCTCTCACCCTGTGCTGGTTTTTGTTCCGGGAGCTGTTTCTTCCGGCCCTGCCCGACTGGCTGACCGGCAGTCTGCCCATGCTGTACGGGGCGGGCAATGTGGTATTCGTGATCTATGATATTGGCCTGTCCCGGCTGGTGGGGCTGCTCCGGGCCCGCCTGAGCGCCCACAGAAAGGGATAGGGGAAGGAGTGTGACCCAAGTGGTCAAGAGTATGACCGGCTATGGCCGGGCAGAGGAGAAGACGGCGGGGGGGACCATTACCGTGGAGGTCCGGTCGGTGAACAACCGCTATCTGGACTGCAGCGTGCGCATCCCCCGGCTGTATCTCTTCGCCGAGGAGGGACTGAAAAGCCGGGTCCAGGACACCATTTCCCGGGGAAAGGTGGACGTGTTCGTCACTCTGGACTCCGCCGGGGCCGAACAGGTGAAGGTGACAGTGAATCAGCCGGCGGCCGACGCCTATTACGCCGCTCTGAAGGGACTGGCCTCCAGTTATGGTCTGGAGGAGCGGGACATCACCGTCTCCCTCCTGTCCCGGTTCCCAGAGGTGCTGGTGGCCGAGAAGGTGGAGGAGGACACGGAGGAGACCGCCCGGGCCATCTGTGCCGTCCTGGATCAGGCCCTGACCGACTTCGACCAGATGCGAACCCGGGAGGGGGAGCGCCTGCGGGAGGACATCCTCACCCGAGCCGCCGCCATCGAGGACATGGTGGGTCAGGTGGAGGCCCGCTCCCCCCAGACGGTGGCCGAGTACCGCGCCAAGCTGGAGGCTCGGATGCAGGAGGTGCTGTCCAACACCCAGCTGGACCCCGCCCGCATCCTCACCGAGGCGGCCATCTTTGCCGACAAGGTGGCGGTGGACGAGGAGACGGTGCGCCTGCGCAGCCACATCGGACAGCTGCGGGAGCTGCTGTCCCGGGGCGGGCCGGTGGGCCGGAAGCTGGACTTCCTGATCCAGGAGTTCAACCGGGAGGCCAACACCATCGGCTCCAAGTGCTCCGACCTGGACATCGCCCGGCAGGTGGTGGACATCAAGGCCGAGATCGAGAAGATCCGGGAACAGGTCCAGAATATCGAATAGGAGGGGCCGCCGTGAAGCTGATCGACATCGGATTCGGCAATCTGGTGGCCGCCGGCCGGCTCATCGCCGTGGTCAGCCCCGACTCCGCCCCCATCAAGCGGATGGTCCAGGAGGCCCGGGACCGGGGCCAGCTCATTGACGCCACCTACGGCCGGCGCACCCAGGGGGTGCTGATCCTGGACAACGACCATCTGGTGCTGTCCGCCCTGGGTCCGGAGGTCATCGCCCGGCGGTTGGACGGAGAGGAAAAGAGGGACGAGACTTGAACAAAAAGAAGGAGAAGGGACAGCTCATCGTGCTGTCCGGCCCCTCCGGCGTGGGCAAGAGCACGGTGATCGCCGAGCTACTCAGCCAGCGGGACAATATCTATTTCTCCGTCTCCTACACCACCCGGCAGCCCCGGGTGGGGGAGCAGGACGGGGTGAACTACTGCTTTGTCTCCCGGGAGGAGTTCGAAGGGATGATCGCCCGCAACGAGCTGCTGGAGTACGCCGAGTACGTGAACAACTACTACGGCACCTCCCTGAAGGCCATCCAGGAGCGGCTGGACGCGGGGATCGACGTGCTGCTGGACATCGAGGTCCAGGGAGCGGCCAAGGTGAAGGCCCGCTGCCCCGAGGCCATCTTCATCTTTATCATCCCGCCCTCCTTCGAGGAGCTGTCCCGCCGCCTCCACCGGCGCAACACCGACAGCGAGGACGTGATCGCCGGCCGGCTGGAGAAGGCCAAGGTGGAGTTCCGGGAGATCCCCCACTACGACTATCTGGTCATCAACGACAAGGTGGCCGACGCGGTGGGGGAGATCGAGGCCATCCTCACCGCCGCCGAGTGCCGGGTGGAGAACCGGAAGGGCATCCTGGCCCAGTTCGCGTAACGACAGAAGATCCACGACAATCAATAAAGGAGCGTTTTTGTTATGATGCTGTATCCCGCCATGAAAGACCTGCTCAAGCACATCCCCAGCCGGTATGAGCTGGTGAACGTGGTGGCCTGCCGGGCCCGCCACATCGCCCACGAGGCCGAGCTGTCCGGCGAGCCCCTGGACGAGAAGCCGGTGAGCATCGCCATCCAGGAGGTGGCCGACGGCAAGCTGGAGGCCACTCCCGTTCAGGAGGAGACCGTGGAGAGCGGCGGCGCCGCTCAGGCGGAGGGAGAGACCGCTCCCGAGGGGGAGCAGGAGTAATGGTGTGAAGCAAGCGCAGGGGGTCCGGCCCGCCTTCGCTTGCTTTCCTGCCGTTCATAGGAGGTGCGGCCATGGGACGGATCACCGCGAAAGTGGCCGTGGCCCGGGCGGTATACGCCATTGACAAGCCATACGACTATCTAGTCCCCGCCGAACTGGAGGGGGTGCTTGCCCCCGGGATGCGGGTGCTGGTCCCCTTCGCCGCCGGCAACCGGGCCTCGGAGGGCATTGTCCTGTCCCTGACGGAGGAGCCCTCCGCCGGCCGGAACCTGAAGCTCATCCAGGCCGCCCTGGACTCCCGGCCGGTGCTGGACCACAAGGGGCTCCAGTTGGCCCTGTGGATGCGGGAGCGGTACTTCTGCACGGTGTACGACTGTGTGAAGGCCATGCTCCCCGCCGGCCTGACCTTCTCCCTCCGGGACCGGGTCTCCCTTGTCCTGGGGACGGACCGGGAGGCGGCCTATGGGGCCGCCGGCGACTCCGCCGGGGCGAAGAAGCTGCTGGACCTGCTGTGGAGCTGGGGCGGGGCGGGGGACATGGAGCAGATCCGCCTGGCCTTCGGGCCGGCGGACCCCAATCCGGCCATCCGCCGCCTCACCGAGGCAGGGGTGGCCGCCCTGGAGACCAGCGCCCAGCGGGGAGTGGGGGACAAGACGGAGAAGATCGCCGTCCTGGCCATCCCCGCCGAGGACGCCATGGCCCTGGTCACCCCCCGCCGGCGCAGCGCCCCTCTGCGCTACTCGGTCACCGAGCTGCTGTGCTCCCTGGGGGCGGCCGGCGCCAAGGAGCTGTGCTATTTCACCGGGGCCTCCATGCCCACCCTGAAGTCCCTGGAGAAGAGCGGCATCCTCACCCTGGAGACCCAGGAGGTGTTCCGCCGCCCCCCTCTGGAGGAGGCGGAGCCCGCCCCCGACCCTGTCCTCAACGAGGAGCAGCGCTCCGCGTTCGAGGGGCTGGACCGGATGGCCGCCTCCGGGCAGGCGTCCGCCGCCCTGCTGTACGGGGTGACGGGGAGCGGCAAGACCCAGATCTACGTGGGCCTGATCCGCCGGACCCTGGAGCGGGGCAGGACCGCCCTGGTGCTGGTGCCCGAGATCGTCCTCACCCCCCAGCTGCTCCACATCTTCGCCGCCCACTTTGGCCGGCAGGTGGCGGTGCAGCACAGCTCCCTGCGGGCGGGGGAGCGGTACGACGAGTGGAAGCGCATCCGCCGGGGAGAGGCCCAGGTGGTCATCGGCACCCGCTCGGCGGTCTTCGCCCCCCTGGACAACCTGGGGCTGATCATCCTGGACGAGGAGCAGGAGGCCAGCTATAAGGCGGAGAACACCCCCCGCTATCACGCCCTGGAGGTGGCCAAGTACCGCTGCGTCCAGCACGGCGCTCTGCTGGTGCTGGGATCGGCCACCCCCTCGGTGGAGACCATGTACCACGCCAGGGAGGGCCGCTACGCCCTGTTCGAGCTGCGCCGGCGGTATAACCAGCGGGCCATGCCCCAGGTGACCGTGGTGGACATGAAGGAGGAGCTGCGCCGGGGCAACGCCACCGACCTGAGCGCCCCCCTGTGCCGGGAGCTGGAGGAGAACTTCCGCCGGGGAGAGCAGTCCATCCTGTTCCTCAACCGCCGGGGGGCCAGCCGGATGGTGTTCTGCGGGGAGTGCGGACAGGCCCCCGAGTGCCCCCGGTGCTCGGTGCGCCTCACCTACCACTCGGCCAACAACCGCCTCATGTGCCACTACTGCGGCTTTTCCCAGCCGCTGCCCCCCGCCTGTCCCGCCTGCGGGGGCATCCTGAACTTCGTGGGCACCGGCACCCAGCGGGTGGAGGAGGAGCTCCGGGAGCGGTATCCCTTCGCCCAGGTGCTGCGGATGGACACCGACACCGTGTCGGCGGCCCACCCCCACGAGGAGCTGCTGGAGCGGTTCCGGAGGGAGAAGATCCCCGTCCTGGTGGGCACTCAGATGGTGGCCAAGGGGCTGGACTTTGAAAACGTGACCCTGGTTGGGGTTATCGCCCCCGATCTGTCCCTGTACGTGGACGACTTCCGGGCGGGGGAGCGCACCTTCTCCCTGCTCACCCAGGTGGTGGGCCGGGCGGGGCGGGGGGAGCGGCTGGGCCGGGCGGTCATCCAGACCTTCACCCCGGACAACGACGTGATCCGCTGCGCCGCCCGGCAGGACTACGACGCCTTCTATGAGGGGGAGATCGCCCTGCGCCGGCTGCGGGACTACCCGCCCTTCTCCGACCTGATCCTCCTCACCGCCTCCGGGGCGGACGAGGAGGCGGTGCTGCGCTGCTGCGCCAAACTGCGCCGGGCCCTGGAGGAGGCGCTGCCCCGGCTGTCCGGCCCCTGGCGGCTGCTGGGCCCCGCCCCGGCGGCGGTGGCCCGGGTGAACAACCGCTACCGCTACCGCCTGACCCTCAGCGCCAAAAACACCAAGCAGCTGCGGGCCGTGCTGTCCGGTCTGCTGCGCGCGGCCAGTCAGGACAAGGAGAACCGGGGGGTCTCCGTCTACGGGGATATCGACCCCTACAACAGCTGATCCCGGGTCCGGACCGCTCCGGACCGTTTGGAATGGGATCCACATCAATGACGACAAAGGAGAACGATGCTATGGCGATCCGTAAGATCCTGGTGGACGGGGACCCGGCGCTGCGCAAGAAGTGCCACCCGGTCACCAACTTTGACGAGAAGCTGGCCGACCTGCTGGACGACCTGAAGGAGACCCTGGCCCAGGCCAACGGCCTGGGGCTGGCCGCCCCCCAGGTGGGCATCCTGCGCCGGGCGGTCATTGTGGTGGACGAGGCCGGCGAGATGCTGGAGCTGGTCAACCCGGAGATCGTGGACCAGAGCGGGGAGCAGGACGGCCTGGAGGGCTGCCTGTCCGTCCCCGGCAAGTGGGGCTATGTGAAGCGGCCCGACTGGGTGAAGGTGAAGGCCCAGGACCGGACGGGCCAGTGGTTCGAGGCAGAGGGCACCCACGTGGTGGCCCGGTGCTTCTGCCACGAGCTGGCCCACCTGGACGGCCACCTGTACACCGAGCTCACCGACCGGCTGTATACCAGCGAGGAGCTGGACGCCATGGCCGCGGAGGAGACGGAGGAGGAGCCGTGAGGATCGTCTTTATGGGCACCCCCGACTTCGCCGTCCCCTCCCTGGAGGCCCTGGTCGGGGCCGGACATGAGGTGGTCGGGGTATTCAGCCAGCCCGACCGGCCGGTGGGCCGGCACCAGAACAAGCTCCAGCCCACCCCGGTGAAGGTGTGCGCCGAGGTCCACGGCATCCCGGTGTTCCAGCCGGAGAAGCTGCGGGACGGCGCCGCCCTGGCTGTGCTGAAGGAGCTGGCCCCCGAGCTCATCGTGGTGGCCGCCTATGGCCGGGTGTTGCCCGACGACATCCTGGCCCTGCCCCCCAAGGGGTGCATCAACGTCCACTCCTCTCTCCTCCCCAGATACCGGGGGGCGGCCCCCATCAACTGGGCCATCCTCAACGGGGACGGGGAGACCGGGGTGACTATCATGGACATGGCCCACGAACTGGACGCGGGGGACATCCTCGCCCAGGTCTCCACCCCCATCGATCCGGCGGAGGACGCCGCCGGTCTCTTTGACCGGCTGGCCAAGCTGGGCGGGGAGCTACTGACGGAGACGGTGAAGCGGCTCGAGGTCGGCGCCGTTGCGCGCACCCCCCAGGACCCGGCGCAGGTCTCCTACGCCCCCATGCTGTCCAAGGCCCTGTCCCCGGTGGACTGGACCCGCCCGGCCCAGGCGATCCACGACCAGATCCGGGGCCTGATTCCCTGGCCGGGGGCGTCCACCGACGCCCTCACCGGCGAGACCTTGAAGCTGTGGAAGTCCCGGGTCTCGGACCGGACCTCCCAGGCTGCCCCCGGGACCGTCCTGGCCGCCGGACCGGCGGGCATCGACGTGGCCTGCGGCGGGGGGAGCGTGCTGACCATCCTGGAGCTCCAGGCCCCGGGGAGCCGGCGGATGAGCGCGGGGGACTACCTGCGGGGACACCCCCTTACGGGAGCTAGGAATTAGGAATTTTTAGGGCTATCCGCCCTATGGAGGAACAGGAGGAAAGGAGGAGACCTGTATGGACGCCCGGGAAGTTGCCCTGCTGACCCTCAACACCTGCCAGCACCAGGGGGGCTGGTCGGACCAGATCCTGAAAAAGCAGCTGGCCGCCGCCGGTCTGGACCGGCGGGACGGGGCCCTGGCCACCCAGCTGTGCTTCGGGGTGCTGCAAAACCTGTTGCTGCTGGACTTTCACCTGTCCAAGTTCTCCAATCTCCCCCTGAAAAAGCTGGAGAGCAAGGTGCTCCAGGCCCTGCGCCTGGGGGCCTATCAGATGCTGTTTCTGGACAAGATTCCCCACAGCGCGGCGGTGAACCGCGCGGTGGAGCTGACGAGGACCCACTGCAAGAACCCCAGAGCGCCAGGGATGGTGAACGCCGTCCTGCGCAATCTGGAGCGAAATCTGGACCGGCTGCCCACCATCCCCCAGGACGACCCGGTGCAGTACCTGTCCATTCTGTATTCCCATCCGGCCTGGCTGGTGGAGGAGCTGCTGCTGCGGCTGGGGCTGGACGAGACGGCCCGGCTGCTGGAGGCGGACAACAGCCGCCCCCCGGTGACCGCCATGGTCAACACCTTGAAGACCACCCCGGAGGCCCTGGCCGGAACCTTGGCCGCCCAGGGGGCGGAGGCGGAGCCCCACCCCTGGCTGGAGGGCTGTCTGCTCCTGTCCCGCACCGGGGATCTGGAGGGCCAGCCCGCCTTTCAGGAGGGCCTGTTCTATGTCCAGGACCCGGCCTCCCGGCTGGCGGTGCTGGCCGCAGGGCCGGAGCCGGGAATGCGGGTGCTGGACGTGTGCGCCGCCCCCGGGGGCAAGACCTTTGCCGCCGCCCTGGCCATGGGGGACCGGGGGGAGATATTCTCCTGCGACCTGCACCCCCACAAGAAGAAGCTGATCCAGGCGGGGGCGGACCGGCTGGGCCTGTCCTGTGTCCACCCCATGACCGCCGACGGCCGGCAGTTCCGGTCGGAGTGGGAGGGGGCCTTCGACCTGGTGCTGGTGGACGCCCCCTGCTCGGGACTGGGAGTCATCCGCAAAAAGCCGGACATCCGCTATAAGGACCCGGCCCCTCTGGCGGGGCTGCCACAGGCGCAGCGGGCTATTCTGGACAACGCCTGCCGGTACGTGAGGCCCGGCGGCGTCCTGCTCTACTCCACCTGCACCGTCCTGCGCCGGGAGAACGAGGAGGTGGCCGCCGCCTTCCTGGAGGGACACCCTGATTACAAGGCAGAACCCTTTACTCTGCCCGGGCCCGCTGGGACGGCGGAGGATGGGATGATCACCCTGTGGCCCCAGGTCCACGGGACCGACGGATTCTTTATCTGCAAGCTGCGAAAGGACGGAGCGCCTTGACCAACATCAAATCCATGACCCAGGAGGAGCTGACCGCCTGGCTGAAGGAGCTGGGGGAGCCCGCCTTCCGTGCCAAACAGATCTTCCGCTGGCTGTACCGGGGCGTCCGATCCTTCGACGAGATGACCGACCTGTCCAAGGCCCTGCGGGAAAAGCTGGCCGGAGCGGCCCTGCTGACCCCGCCCACGGTGGCCCGGAAGCAGGTGTCCGCCCAGGACGGCACCATCAAATACCTGTGGGAGCTGGTCGACAGCAACTGCGTGGAGTCGGTGCTCATGCGCTATCAGCACGG
>CALWYA010000053.1 GCA_944385645.1 uncultured Oscillospiraceae bacterium | reverse complement strand
GTGCTCATGCGCTATCAGCACGGGAACACCGTGTGCATCTCCTGCCAGGTGGGCTGCCGCATGGGGTGCGCCTTCTGTGCCTCCACCATCGCCGGCAAGGTGCGGGACCTGACCCCGGCGGAGATGCTGGACCAGGTGCTGTTCACCCAGCTGGACAGCGGAGCCCCGGTGTCCAACATCGTCCTCATGGGCATCGGGGAGCCCCTGGATAACTTCGACACCGTGCTGCGCTTCCTGGAGCTGGTGAATCACCCGGACGGGCTGAACATCGGTATGCGGCATATCTCCCTGTCCACCTGCGGGCTGGCGGAACAAATTGACAAACTGGCCGGGTATCGGTTACAATTAACGCTGTCCGTCTCCCTCCACGCCCCCGACGACGAGACCCGGTCCAAAATCATGCCGGTGAACCGGTCCTATGGGGTGGAGCGGCTGCTGGACAGCTGCCGGCGGTACTTCGAGACCACCGGCCGGCGCATCTCCTATGAGTACGCCATGATCGACGGGGTGAACGACGCCGACTGGCAGGCCGACCTGCTGGCCCGGCGGCTGCGGGGGATGCCCGCCCACGTGAACCTGATCGGTCTCAACGAGGTGGAGGAGAGCCCCCTGAAGCCCAGCCGGCGCATGGCCGCCTTCCAGAAGCGGCTGGAGGACCACGGCGTCACCGTCACGGTGCGCCGGAAGCTGGGAGGAGACATCGACGCCTCCTGCGGTCAGCTGCGCCGCCGCGCCATGCGGGAGGCAGACAAGGCAAACAATGAGAGAGAGCGGTCCCTGCGGACCGAGTGAAAGAAGGTGAGCGCCATGGAGGCTTGGGGTCTGACCCACCGGGGCGCGGTTCGACAACAGAATCAGGACGCCTTTGCCATCCGGAATCTGCCGGACGGGCGGGTAATCGCCCTGGTGTGCGACGGCATGGGCGGCGCCCGGGCGGGCAATATTGCCAGCGCCATGGCCGTGAAGCTGTTCACCGAGGAGTTTTTGCGCACCTCGGGCCGGGAGGAGGAGCGGATGCGGAAGGCCGCCGCCCTGGCCAACCGGGAGGTCTTTCAGCGCTCCCTCCGGGACGAGGACTGCGCCGGCATGGGGACCACCCTGGTGGCCGCTCTGGCCGGCGAGGGGGGCGCGGTCATCCTCAACGAGGGGGACAGCCGGGCCTACCACATCAACCAGGAGGGCATTGTCCTGGTGACCCGGGACCACTCCCTGGTGGCCGACCTGGTGGAGCGGGGGGAGCTGACCCGGGAGGAGGCCCGCCGCCACCCCAATAAAAACCTCATCACCCGGGCCCTGGGGGCCGACCCCGACCTGATGGCCGACTGCTTCCGGCAGCCCATGGCCCCCGGGGACTATCTGCTGCTGTGCAGCGACGGGCTGAGCAACGTGGTGGAGGAGCAGGAGATGCTCTATGAGGTCATCCACGGGGAGGGGGACGAGAGCTGCTGTCAGCGGCTGCTGGACATCGCCCTGAGCCGGGGGGCCCCGGACAATGTGACGGCGGTGCTGATCCGCCGGTGACGCCGGCCCCGAGAAGTGAGAAAAAAGGAGGATATTTACCATGGACCCGTATATTGGTAAATTACTCGACAACCGATATGAGATCCTGGAGGTGGTGGGCACCGGCGGGATGGCCCGGGTATACAAGGCCCGGTGCCACCGGCTCAACCGGCTGGTGGCCATCAAGATCCTGCGGGAGGACCTGGCACAGGACGCCGAGTTCCGCCGCCGCTTCCACGACGAGTCCCAGGCGGTGGCCATGCTGTCCCACCCGAACATTGTGGCGGTGTACGACGTCAGCCGGTCCTCCGAGCTGGAGTACATTGTCATGGAGCTCATCGACGGGATCAATCTCAAGCAGTATCTCCAGAAGAAGGGCGGCAAGCTCAACTGGCGGGAGGCCCTGTACTTCATCACCCAGATCACCAAGGCCCTGGGCCACGCCCACAGCCGTGGGATCATCCACCGGGACATCAAGCCCCACAATATCATGGTCCTCCGGGACGGCAGCGTGAAGGTGGCCGACTTCGGCATCGCCCGGGTGGCCTCCGGAGGACACAGCACCCTCACCCAGGAGGCCCTGGGCTCGGTGCACTACATCTCCCCGGAGCAGGCCCGGGGCAGCCGCATCGACGAGCGCAGCGACCTGTACTCCGCCGGCGTGGTCCTGTATGAGATGCTCACCGGCCGCCTGCCCTTCGAGGGGGACACCCCGGTGGCGGTGGCCATTCAGCACATCAATTCCATCCCCCTGTCCCCCCGGGAGATCGACCCCACCATCCCCGAGGCCCTGGAGGCCATCACCATGAAGGCCATGGCCCCCAACCCGGACAACCGCTACTCCTCCGCCGACGAGATGCTCTCCGACCTGGAGGAGTTCCGGAAAAATCCGGACGTGGATTTTGACTATGACCTGTCGGAGTTTGTCCCGGAGGCGAAACCCGACGAGGACCGCACCCAGATCCGTCCCGCCCCCGGCGCGCACAGCCGCCTGGAGCACAAATCTCGCCGGGAGGAGGACTACAGCGGTGACCGGGAAGAGGAGGACGAGCCACCCGCCCGGGGGCCCATCTGGCCCATCGCCCTGGCGGCGGGGGCGGTGCTGCTCTTTGTGTGTCTGGTGTTCTTTTTCCTGTGGCGGATCATCGGCGCCGGACTGTTTACCCCGGCGGACCGCTACGACGTCCCCAACCTCATCGGGAAGAACTACGAGGAGGTGGCGGACGACCAGGAGCTGCTGGGACGCTTCACCCTGGTTCAGGGAGAGACGGTGGCCGACGAGTCTGACCCCGGCACTATTATCGACCAGGAGCCCAAGGCGGAGGATCAGGTAGGGGAGGGGGTCACCCAGATCACCGTCACGGTTAGCGGCGGCCCTGAGATCATTGTGATGATCGACCTGACCAACATGGAGTACCAGGAGGCCTATCAGACCCTGCGGGAGATGGGCCTGAAGCCCAAGGTGCCCACTTATGAGTACGACGAGGAGATCCAGGAGAACCACATCATCTCCACTGCCCCTCTGGAGGGGGCGGTCCTCACGCCCGGCACCGAGGTGGAGCTGGTGGTCAGCCGGGGGCCGGAGAAGCACAGCTTTGCCATGCCCGACCTCACCGGCATGACCCTGGAGATCGCCCAGAGCACCATCCGGACCTATAATCTAGGAGACGGCGGCAGAGTGGAAGAGGTCTACGATGACGAGGTGCCCGCGGGCCAGGTGGTCAGCCAGTACCCCACCGAGGGCACGCAGGTCACCGAGGGCACCGCCGTCAACCTCCAGATCAGTCTGGGCCCCGACCCGAATACCGTTCAGCCGGAGCCGGAACCGGAACCAGAGCCTAGCGAGGTCACCCGGGACGTAAACATCAAACTGCCCGACAACGCCGAGGGACTGCTCAATCTACGGGTCACCCAGGACGGCCGGGAGATCTTCAATCAGACGGTGAACGCCAATATGCAGACCAGCGTGCCGGTGACCGTCACCGGCATGGGCACGGTCACCCTGGATTACTACTTCGACGGGGTCCACGGAGGCTCCACCGTAGTGGTCCTCACGGAGGAGGCCGTCCTGCCGTGAGCCGGGGGATCATCCGAAAAGCCCTGAGCGGCTTCTACTATGTGGACGACGGGGAGCGGGTGTACGCCTGCCGGGCCCGGGGCAAACACCGGCACGCGGGACAGAGCCCCCTGGTGGGGGACCGGGTGGAATTCACCCCGCTCCCCGACGGCTCCGGGGCTCTGGACCAGATCCTGCCCCGAAAGAACCAGTTTGCCCGCCCGGCGGTGGCCAACATCGACCTGCTGGTGGTGGTGGCCTCCCAGGCGGTGCCGGTGACGGAGCCCTATCTGATCGACCGGGTGACCGCCCTGGCCGCCCGGCGGGACTGTCCCAGTCTCATCTGCGTGAACAAGTGGGATCTGGCGCCCGGGACCGACCTGGCCTCGATCTACGAAAAAGCCGGCTTCCCCACCGTCCGCCTCAGCGCCGCCACCGGCGAGGGGGTGGAGGAGCTGCGCCGGGCCATTTCTGGCAAGGTTTGTGCCTTTACAGGGAACTCCGGGGTGGGAAAGTCCAGCCTTCTCAACGCCCTGGAGCCGGACATGGACCTGGCCACCGGCCAGGTGAGCGACAAGCTGGGCCGGGGCCGGCACACCACCCGCCACGTGGAGCTGTTCCGCCTGTCCTGCGGGGCCCTCGTGGCCGATACGCCCGGCTTCTCCTCCTTTGGGGAGGACCCGAAGGAGCTGGGCCGGAAGGAGGGGCTTCAGTACGCCTTCCCCGAGTTTGCCCCCTATCTGGACCAATGCCGCTTTCCCGACTGCGCCCACCGGAAGGAGAAGGGGTGCGCCGTGCTGGCGGCGGTGAAGGCCGGGGCCATCTCCCCCAGCCGCCATCAGAGCTACCTGCGCCTGTATGAGGAGGCCGCGGCCATTCCGGACTGGGTGTGGGATCAGGAGGAACGAAAAGAGTGACCGGAGACGGCCGCTCTTTTTTTATCACCCCGGGGCCGCGCCGGAATAGAATGGTACAGCCGGAGACGGCCAGTTCAACAGGGAGGGGAGGCGTTTTCATGGGCATTGTGGTGATCCGGTCCCCCCGGTGTCTGCGGGGGCTGCTGCGCAGGCTCTTCGGGATGAAATAAGGGGACATACATAGGGCCTCTCCCGCATATCATGTCACCAAGCCGGAAACCGGACGACAATGACGACAAAGGGGAGAGCAAGACCATGGAACTGGAATTGGAACGGGAGGCCCTGGTGGGCTATGAGACGGTGGCCGAGGTCACCCTGTGCCAGGAGGAGACCCTGGAGAGCATCGTGCCCGATGCCTGTCCTGACATTGCCCGCATCGTGGACGTGTGCGGCCAGGCCACCCTCAGCGGCAAACAGGCTCGGGAGGGCATGGCCCAGGTCACCGGCATGGTACGGGCCGTTCTGCTGTATCAGCCGGAGGGGGCGGGCAGCCTGCGGCGGATGGAGGTGGGTCTGCCCTTTACCTGCCAGGCGGAGGCCCCCGGTCTCACCGAAGGGGGGACGGTGCTGGCCAGTCCCCGTCTGCGCCAGGCGGAGGCCCGGGCCCTGAACCCCAGAAAGGTGCTGCTGCGGGTGGATCTGGCGGTGGACGTCACCGCCTGCCAGCCGTCAGAGCGGACCGTGGTGAAAGGGGTGTCAGATCCGGAGGAGGGCTCCCTATGCCAGCGGCAGTATCAAGGGGAGGACTATCAGCTCTGTTCCGTACAGGAAAAACCCTTTACGTTTTCTGAGCAGCTCCGCGTCCAGACCGGCACGGGGGACACGCCTCAGCTGATGGCCCTGCGGGTGCAGCCGGTGTGCGGGGAGAGCAAGCTCATCGGCGGGAAGCTGATCTTCAAGGGGGCGGTGGAGACCGATCTCCTCCTCCAGGAGCCGGAGGGCGGATTGACCGCCTCCCATGAGTCCCTGCCCTTCTCCCAGGTGATGGAGGTGGCCGGGTCGGGAGAGGACGCCGACTGCCAGGTGGGGGTGGAGGTGTCCGCCTTTCAGTGGGAGCCGGTGGGGGACGGGCGGCAGGCCGACCTGACGCTGGAGCTGCTGGCCCAGGCCCAGGTGCGCCGGGCCCGTCCGGTGACCCTTCTCCAGGATCTGTACAGCACGGCCTATCAGATGGAGGCGGCCAGCCAGCCTCAGCCTCTGTGCCGGCTGGTGGAGCGGTCGGTGCGGCCCCAGACGGTGCGGGAGCTGCTGGAGACGGGGGAGCTGGTCCGCTCGGTGGCGGACAGCCGGCTGGCCCTGGGGCAGGTGACCCAGGCCCGGGAGGGAAACGAGCTGGTTCTGACAGCGGAGGCCTGGCTCACGGTGCTCTATCTGGATGAGGAGGAGCAGGTCCAATGCGTCCGGCGCGCCCTGCCGGTGACCTGCCGCCTGGAATGCCCGGAGGGAGCCAAGTGCCAGTGCCGGTGCGCCTGCCCCGGGGAGGTGTTTGCCGCGCCCGCCGCCGGCGGGGTAGAGGCCCGCTTCACGGTGGAGTTCCACTGTCTGATCACCCAGTGCAAAGCCGTCCCCATGGTGACCGCCGCCCGGTTGGGAGAGCCCCGGGGGACCGGGGAGGGGGAGCGGCCCTCGGTGGTGCTGCGGCTGGCCTGTCCGGGCGAGAGCCTGTGGGACATCGCCAAGGCCTATGGGACCACTACAGACCAGATCCTCCAGGCCAATGAGCTGGAGGAGGACCAGCCGCCCCTGGGGCGGATGCTGCTCATCCCCAGCGTGAGGTAAGCCGCGCCAAACCTGATCCACGGAAGCGTGCCAAGCCCCGGACCGCAGCAAGCTGCGGTCCGGGGCTGTCATATCCCACGGCTTATCCCAATACAATGTAGGGAGACGCCCATAGATCGGGGCGAGGGAAACCAGCCGGCTCGGGCGGCCGAAGGAGGAGTTTGCAAATGGAAGATCGAAAAATCTACGAGGACATCGCCCTGCGCACCGAGGGCGATATTTACATCGGCGTCGTGGGCCCGGTGCGGACAGGAAAGTCCACTTTCATCAAGCGATTCATGGAGACCATGGTGATCCCCAACATCGAAAATGTCTATCGCCGGGAGCGGGCGAGGGATGAGCTGCCCCAGAGCGGCTCCGGCCGGACCATCATGACCGCAGAGCCCAAATTCGTCCCCGAGGAGGCGGTGGCGGTGACGGTGGACGGGGGCGCCGCCTTCCAGATGCGGATGATCGACTGCGTGGGCTATCTGGTCCCCGGGGCGGCGGGTCAGCTGGAGGGGGAGACCCAGCGCATGGTCACCACCCCCTGGTTCGACCATGAGATCCCCATGGCAGAGGCGGCGGAGATCGGCACCCGGAAAGTGATCTCGGAGCACTCCACCATTGGGATCGTGGTCACCACCGACGGCACCATCACCGACATCCCCCGGGAGGACTATCTGGAGGCGGAGGAGCGGGCCATCACCGAGCTGCAGGAGCTGGGCAAGCCCTTTGTGGTGCTTCTCAACAGTGCCGAACCGGACAGCGACCGGGCCCGGGCCATCCGGGCGGACATCGCCCAGCGGTACGACGTGACCTGCATGGCTGTCAACTGCCTGGAGCTGGACCAGCGGGAGATCGACGAGATCCTGAAGGATGTGCTCTATGAGTTCCCGGTGAAGGAGTTGGACCTGTTTCTGCCCCCCTGGGTGGACGCCCTGCCCCAGGAGCACCCCATCAAGGCCGCGCTGTATGCCGCCATCCGGGCGGGGACGGGGGAGCTGCGGCGCATCCGGGACGTGGAGGGGGCGGTGGCCTCCTTCCAGCAGTGCGAGGAGGTCAGTTCCGCCCGGGTTAGCGCCATCGACCTGGGCACAGGGGTGTCCTCGGCGGTGCTGGAGCTGCCCCGCGGGCTGTTCTACGACACCCTGTCCCAGCAGTCGGGCTTCCGGATCGGGGACGACGGGGACCTGATGGCTCTGCTCACCCAGCTGGCGGAAGTGAAGCGGGAGTATGACAAGGTGGCCGACGCCCTGAAGGAGGTGGAGGAGACGGGCTATGGCATTGTGGTGCCCCCCATCGAGTCCCTGGTGCTGGAGGAGCCCGAGATCATGAAGCAGGGAGGGCGCTATGGCGTGCGGCTGAAGGCCAGCGCCCCCTCCATCCACATGATCCGGGCGGACATCGAGACTGAGGTGTCCCCCATTGTGGGCGGGGAGAAGCAGAGCGAGGACATGATCCACTATCTGCTCCAGGAGTACGAGGGGGACTCCAGCAAGATCTGGGAGGCCAACATCTTCGGCAAGTCCCTCCACGAGCTGGTCAATGAGGACCTGAACGCCAAGATCAAACGCATGCCCCAGGATGCCCGGGTGAAACTCCGGGAGACCCTCCAGCGGATCATCAACGAGGGCTCCGGCGGGCTCATCTGTATCATCCTATGAGCAGGGCCCTCCGCCGGTGTGTTCGGCGGAGGGCCCTTGGTCGGGGAAGAAAAGCGGGGAGAGCGGCTGTCCGCTCTCCCCGCGATCGTTGACATCGAATTGGATCAGTCCCAGTCCTGCTCCCACTGGAGGATGCTGCCGGAGACGGCGTCGATCTCGAACTCATACTCCATGCGGCCCTCCCGGAGCTTGCCCTCATAGACCGCCCGGCCGTCGTCGAACTCGAACTCCAGTTCCACCAGAGTGGCAGTGGGCACCCGGTCCTGGGCGATTTCCCGGGCCCGCTCCTGGGAGATGTAGTTCCCGGAGGCCTGGCTGCCGGAGGGGATGCTGTAGTTCTCCACATCGAAGTCATAGCTCAGGATGTCGCCGGTCACCGCGTCGATCTCATAGTCGTACTCGGTGTTCCCGGACCAGAACTCCACCTCATACACCTGCCGGCCGTGTTCCCAGTCCATCTGGGTGCGGAAGAAGGTGGCCTGGCCGGCGGACACCCCGGCGTGGTTCAGGGCGATCTCCCGGGCCCGGGCGTCGCCGATCAGGTCGCCGGTCTGCTGGCCGCCGGAGGGGATCTGGTAGTTCTCCACGTCGTAGTCATAGCTGAGAATGGAGCCGGTCTGGGCGTCGATCTCATAGTCATACTCGGTGCTGCCCGACCAGAACTCCACCTCGTACACCGGGCGGCCGTGCTCCCAGTCCATCTTGACCCACAGGAAGTTGGCCTCACTGGCGGAGAGCTTGGCGTGGTCCAGGGCGATCTCGCGGGCTTTTGCCTCGCCGATGTAGCCCTCGGAGACGGCCTTTCCGCCCTGGTCGGTGACCACCACCGTCTGAGTGGCGGCGTCCCAGGAGACCTGGACCCCCAGGATCTGGCCCATAGTGGCCAGGGGGACATACGTGGTGCCGTTGTAGATCAGGGGGGAGACCTGGGTCCCGTTGGTGTCCCGGATGATATAATCTGTCCCGTTCACCTGAACCGTCACATCGGGGCGGAAGGTGGCGGTGACATTCTGGGGGGTGCCGGTGGAGACGGCGGCGGCGCCGATCACCATGCAGCTGGTCAGGGCCAGGGCGGCGGCAATGTGAGTCTTTTTCATGGGAAGTTCCTCGCTTTCCTAATCTTTGATTTTTTGTGTCGTCGGCCTGCGCTGGGGTGTTGTTGTTTGCCGTTCTGACTGTGAAATGCCCGGAGAAGGAGTTTTATTGCAGGGGCGGGAAAAATTTTTCAGAAATTTTTTCCAGAGGCAATTCCGCGCCTCTCCGGGAAGGAGGGCAAAGAAAAACAGGCGCCCTGGATTTCTCCAGGGCGCCTGCGGCCTGTTTTGATGCAAGCGGGCCTGTAAGCCGGGTTCTGTCTTTTAAGACAGCCATCTATCTCGACGCGCCGTTGCCGACGCGCTCAAGCCGCCTCCCCGGGACGGCCGGGCCGGCCTGTGTGTCCCTCCACGGCGTTGCTCCGGATAGAGTTTAC
>CALWYA010000052.1 GCA_944385645.1 uncultured Oscillospiraceae bacterium | reverse complement strand
TTTTTATTATTTGATTCTTTCAGCAATACCATTTCGATTGTACAATGATACCACCGCAAAAGCAAGCCGCCGCTGCCGCCAATATTTCAGAAAGAAATTATCAGGACTATGAATATGGGAAATGTTACCCAACCGCCCTCGGTCTGGTGTTCCTGGCCGACTACTTCGACGTGAGTCTGGACTATCTCATGGGCCGCAGCGACTGCCGGGAGGTCCGGCGGTCCTGACGCGTGGGCGCACACATAGGTGCGCCCCTACAAAAATTTTGGTTCTTTTTTGCCCGTAGGGGCGGACCTGTGTGTCCGCCCGGCCCCCTTGTCAAAGGCCGGAGAGGCGCACCCCTTAAAGTCTTCCCCTTTAGGCCGATTCCCCCTGTCAGGGGGAAATGTCCCGCAGGGACAAAGGGGGTAGGGCCAGGTGCCGAGCACAGCGAGGCAGATGAGGCCGTCCGGCAGTGATGTCCGTTTCGTAGGGGCGCCCTTTGGGCGCCCTTGGCGGGGGGAAGCCCCCGCCCTACATGGTGCGTATTCCGTAGGGCCCGACGACCCGGCGGGCCGCGGCGCGCCCAGTGGTCGCGCCCTACAAAAATACCGGTCCATGATTCGTCATTGCGAGGAGGGCCGCAGGCCCGTGGCAATCCGTATCTCCGTCCAAGGAGAAACGGATTCCCACGGCCCCTTCGGGGCCTCGGAATGACGGGGAGGGCGTGCGCCCGGCCCCCTTGTGAAAGGGGGCTGTCGCCGCCGCAAGGCGGTGACTGGGGGATTCCGTTGACCGGAAACGCCCCGCATATCGCCCCCTCATCCGGCCCTTCGGGCCACCTCCCCCCCTGTGGGGGGAAGGCTTGCGGGCGGCGCGCCCGGGGGGCCCCGCCCTACATGGTGCGTATTCCGTAGGGCCCGACGACCCGGCGGGCCGCGGCGCGCCCAGTGGTCGCGCCCCACCAAAATACCGGTCCATGATTCGTCATTGCGAGGAGGGCCGCAGGCCCGACGCGGCAATCCGTATCTCCGTCCAAGGAGAAACGGATTCCCACGGCCCCTTCGGGGCCTCGGAATGACGGGGAGGGCGAACGCCCTGGCCCCCTTGTGAAAGGGGGCTGTCACCGCCGCGAGGCGGTGACTGGGGGATTCCGTTGACCGGAAACGCCCCGCACGCCGCCCCCTCATCCGGCCCTTTGGGCCACCTTCCCCCCAGGGGGAAGGTACGGACGGCGCGCCCGGGGGGCCGCGCTCTACAAGGTTGCGCCATCCGTAGGGGCGCCCTTCGGGCGCCCGCGGGCGGCCAAAGGCCGCCCCTACGAAAATTTCGGTCTGCTGCTGCCCGTAGAGGCCGCGCCCCGCCAAAAGGTCTCCTACAAAAATTTTTCCTCGGTGATCAAATGGAACGAAATCTCGCCCTGAAGCTGATGTATAATGGCACCGCCTACCACGGCTGGCAGGTGCAGAAGAACGCGGTGTCGGTGGCCGAGACCCTGGAGAAGGCCCTGTCCACGGTGGTGGGCCACCCGGTGAAGTGCACCGGGGCGGGCCGCACCGATGCCGGGGTCCACGCCCAGGTCTACGTGGCCAACTTCCGCACCACCTCCCGCATCCCCTGCGACCGGCTTCCCCTGGCGGTGAACACCCGGCTGCCCGACGACATCGTGGTGGTGAAGGCCACCCCGGTGCCCGACTCCTTCAACGCCATCGGCTCCTGCCGGCGCAAGGAGTACACCTACCGCATCTACAACTCCCGGCTGGGCAACCCCTTCTACGTGGACCGGGCCTGGTTCTACCCCCGGCATCTGGACGAGGGGATCATGGGGGCGGCGGCGGCCCAGTTCGTGGGCACCCACGACTTCCGGGCGGTGCGCTCGGTGGGCACCGAGACCCGCACCACCGTGCGCACGGTGTACTACTTCGACGTGGAGCGCCGGGGCGACCTGATCTCCTGCCGGGTGTGCGCCAACGGCTTCCTCTACAACATGGTCCGGGCCATGGTGGGCACCATTGTCTACGCCGCCGAGGGCAAGCTGTCCCCGGCGGACATCCCCGCCATCCTGGACTCGGGCAACCGCACCCTGGCGGGCCCCACTGTGCCCCCCGGGGGGCTGTACATGACCAACCTGTGGTATGACGAAGACGTTTTATGAGCGCCCCATCCCCCCGCGTGTGCCCGCCCCCCACGGGGCGGGCGTGACAAACAGGAGACGCTCCGGGTCCGCGCGGCGCGGGCCAGAATTGTGAGACGACTGCCATGGCTGACAAGGAAACCAGACAAGTGAAGAAGTCCAACCCCCTCCTGCGGCTGCTGGCCCTGGTGGTGACGGCGGCCCTGGTGCTGGGCGCCCTGGCCCTGGTGGTGTACCGGGACCGGCTGAACGTGGACGCTCTGCGCCGCTGGCTGTCCTACCGGTCGCTGGAGACCTCGGACACCGGCCAGGCCGCCCCCTTCACCCACGCGGGGGGCGACCGGATGTCCCTGGCCTATCTGGACGGCCGGGTGCTCACCGCCTCCGCCGCCGGGGCCCACTACTACGCCCTGTCCGGCGAGCTGATCGCCGAGGAGGTGGCCCCCCTGGACAACCCGGTGCTGTCCGTCTCCCGGACCGCCGGGGCGGTGTACGACGCGGGGGGGCAGTCCCTGTTCCTGTTCCGGAACGGGGAGGAGTGCCCCGCCCCGGCGCTGGAGGAGGGGGCCGACCTGCTGTCCGTGCGGCCCAATGACAGCGGCTGGATGGCAGTCACCGCCCAGCACAGCGGCTACAAGGGGGCGGTCACCGTCTATGATGCCCAGCAGGAGCCGGTCATCCAGATCAGCCTGTCCTCCACCTTCGCGGTGGACGCCGCCCTCTCCCCCGACAACCGGACGGTGGCGGTGGTCACCATGGACCAGACCGGCGGGCAGTTCGCCAGCACCCTGCTGCTCTACCCCGTGGACCAGTCCGAGCCCTCCGCCCAGGTGGACCTGGGCAACCTGGTGGTGCTGGACCTGGAGTATGAGGACGAGCAGCTGTGGGTGCTGGGGGAGGACCAGCTGGCGGTGGTGTCCGCCGACGGCGGCCAGGTGGCCCGCTATGACCTGGGCCGCAGCTATCTCAAGGGCTGCGACCTGGGGGGCGACGGCTTCGCCCTGCTGCTCACCGGCCCCTACCGGGAGGGGAGCGCCGACCGGGCGGTGGTGGTGGGCCCCGACGGCCTGGCCGTCCAGACCCTGGAGCTGACCCGGCCGGTGCTGGACCTGTCCGCCGCCGGGAGCTACTGCGCCCTGCTCACCGGCAGCGACCTGACCATCTACACCCGGGACCTGACCCTCTATGCCGCCCTGGACGACCCCCAGGGGGCCCGGCTGGTGGACCTGGCCGCCGACGGCTCGGCCCTGCTGGCCGACAGCCAGCGGGCGTGGCTGTTCCTGCCGGGGTGAGCGGGGGGCCGCCGCCTTCGGCGGCCCAATTCCGGGCGGCGCGCCGAGGTCGTCGCGCCCTACGAAAACGACGCGTTGTCCGTCATGGCCAGGAGGGCCGCGGGCCCGACGCGGCAATCCGTATTCCCCCGCAAAGGAGAACGGATTCCCACGGCCCCTACGGGGCCTCGGAATGACGCGGCGGCGGGGGCAGTCCCCCTCAGTCTCGCCTTACGGCTCGACAGCGTCCCTATCCCCTTTGTCCCTTCGGGACATTTCCCCCTGACAGAGGGAATCGGCCCCCTGACAGGGGGAGTCGTCCCCCGCCCTACATGGTCTGCACCATTCGTAGGGGCCGGTGTCCTCACCGGCCCGCGGGCGGCCACATGGGGCCGCCCCTACGAAACCTGACGAACGGAGCGGATAACTGGAAACGCCTCATCCGTCACGGCCTTCGGCCGTGCCACCTTCCCCTGAAGGGGAAGGCTGAGGGCCGCCGAGGGCGGCGGCCCCTACGAGAGATGGCGGGGGCAAGTTACTACCCGTAGGGGCGGACCTATGTGTCCGCCCGGCCTCCTTGTCAAAGGGGGCTCCCGGCGAAGCCGGGTGGGGGATTCCATTGACCGGAACCGTCCCGCAGGTCGCCCCCTCATCCGGCCCTGCGGGCCACCTTCCCCCCAGGGGGAAGGTACGGCGCGTCCGGGAGGCCGCGCCCTACATGGAAAAGGCTTCGGCGGGGGCCCCAAAAATTCCTCATTCCTAACTTCTAATTCCTAATTCATTCTGCATTCTGCATTCCTGCATTCTGCATTTTTTATCTCCTATCTCCACTCTTCACTCTCAACTCTCAACTCTGTTTCGGAGGTTCCCATGTCCGGCATCGTGCTCGATCTCATTCTCGCCGCCCTGCTGCTGTTCTTCCTGTGGCGGGGCTATTCCAAGGGCTTTGTGCTCACCCTGTGCGGCCTGCTGGCCGTGTTCGTGGCCCTGATCGGGGGCTCCATCCTGGCCGACGCCCTGGCCCGGCCGGTGGCCCGGGCCATGGTCCCCGCCCTGGAGGGCCACCTGCAGGACTCCATCGGCAGCTATTTCCAGTACGCCCCGCCCGCGGCGGACAGCTCGGTCCCGGACACCTTCTTCTCCGACCTCACCCTGTCCCAGGCCCTGGAGGCCCTCCAGGGCACCGCTCTGTTCGGGGGGCTGGCCGAGGCCTTCGCCCAGGCGGTGGACCGGGGGGCGGAGTCGGTGGCCGCCGGGGTGATCCAGGCCCTGGCCGAGTACGCCGCCGTTCAGCTCACCCGGGCGGTGCTGTTCCTGGTGTGCTTTATCGCGGTGCTGGCGGCCTGGACCCTGCTCAGCCGCGCCCTGGACCTGGCCTTCCGCCTGCCCGTGCTGTCCACCCTGAACCACTGGGCCGGGGCCCTGATGGGGCTGGCCACCGGGGTGCTGGTGGCCGTCATCGCCCTGTGGCTGCTGGGGGACTTTCTTCCCCGGCAGGCCCTGGCGGACAGCGTCCTGCTGTCCCTGGCCCTCCGGACCGACCTGGCCGCCTTCCTGCCCCGATAGGCAGAAGCCGGAGCGGTTTCCGCCCCTTTCCGCTCCCCCCTGAAATTCTCAGGGCCCCATTCATACGCAGTTCACAATTAGGGTGTACCATACTCCCCAAACGGAGTTTTTCCCTGAAAGGAGCAGCCTTTTATGCAGCCGACACTGTGCAGCCGCTGCCACAAGAATGTAGCGGTGATCTTTATTACCAAACTGGAGGCGGGCACCTCCCGCAACGAGGGCCTGTGCCTGAAATGCGCCCGGGAGCTGGGCATCAAACCCATCGACGACATGATGAAGAAGATGGGCATCAGCGACGAGGACCTGGACAACCTCACCAACGAGATGATGTCCGCCTTCGGCGGGGCCGAGGGCATGGAGGGGCTGATGAACCAGCCCAAGGAGGAGGACGGCGAGGAGGACGAGGGCCGCACGGCCACCTTCCCCTTCCTCAACCAGCTGTTCGGCAACGCCGCCTCCCCCGCACAGCAGCCCGGCGGCGAGACGCCTCCCCCCCGCACCGAGAAGGGGGCGGCCCCCAAGCAGCCCAAGCGGAAGTTTCTGGACAGCTACTGCATCTCCCTGACCCGCCGGGCCCAGGAGGGGGCGCTGGATCCCCTGATCGGCCGGGACCGGGAGCTGGAGCGGATGATCCAGGTGCTCAACCGCCGGCAGAAGAACAACCCCTGCCTCATCGGCGAGCCCGGCGTGGGCAAGACCGCCATCGCCGAGGGACTGGCCCAGCGGATCGCCGACCGGAACGTGCCCTATAAGCTGCTGGACAAGGAGGTCTACCTCCTGGACCTGACCGCCCTGGTGGCGGGCACCCAGTTCCGGGGCCAGTTCGAAAGCCGGATGAAGGGACTCATCGAGGAGATCAAGAAGCTGGGCAACATTATTCTGGTCATTGACGAGGTCCACAACATCGTGGGCGCCGGGGACGCGGAGGGGTCCATGAATGCCGCCAATATCCTCAAGCCCGCCCTGAGCCGGGGAGAGCTGCAGGTCATCGGCGCCACCACCCTCAACGAGTACCGCAAGCACATTGAAAAGGACGCCGCTCTGGAGCGTCGCTTCCAGCCGGTGATGGTGGAGGAGCCCTCCATCGAGGACAGCGTAAAAATCATTGAGGGGGTGGCCCCCTACTACGAGTCCTTCCACCAGGTGACCATTCCGCCCCAGATGTGCCGGCTGGCCGTCACCATGAGCGAGCGGTATATCACCGATCGCTACCTCCCCGACAAGGCCATCGACCTGATCGACGAGGCCTGCTCCAACGTGAATCTGCACAACCAATCTCTGGCCCGCCTCAGCGAGGTGGACAAGGAGCTGGCCGATCTGGCCAAGGAGCGGGAGGTCATGATGGCCGCCGCCACCGAGGAGGCCTATGAGCGTCTGGCCGCCATCAAGAGCCTGGAACTGCGCCTCCAGGACGAGCAGAAGACCCTCCAGGCCGACAGCCAGCGGGTGCTCACCGAGGAGAACCTGGCCAACGTGGTGGAGCTGTGGACCAACATCCCCGCCAGCCGCATCCAGGAGCAGGAGTTCCAGCGGCTGGCCAAGCTGGAGGACCGGCTGAAGACCCACATCGTGGGCCAGGACGAAGCGGTCCGCGCCGTGGCCGCCGCCATCCGCCGGGGCCGGGCCGGCATCAGCCCCAAGCACAAGCCGGTGTCCTTCATCTTCGTGGGCTCCACCGGCGTGGGCAAGACCGAGCTGGTCAAGCAGCTGGCCGCCGACCTGTTCGACACCCCCGAGGCCCTGATCCGGCTGGACATGTCCGAATTCATGGAGAAGCACGCCGTCTCCCGGATCATCGGCTCCCCGCCGGGCTACATCGGCTATGACGAGGCGGGCCAGCTCACCGAGAAGATCCGCCGCAAGCCCTATTCGGTGGTCCTCTTCGACGAGATCGAGAAGGCCCACCCCGACGTGCTGAACATCCTGCTCCAGATCCTGGACGACGGCCGGATCACCGATGCCCACGGCAGGGTGGTCAACTTCGAGAACACCGTCATCGTCATGACCTCCAACGCCGGCAGCAACACCAAGGTGGGCAGCGTGGGCTTCGGCCGCTCCGCCAACGAGCAGAGCCGGGAGCGGGCCATGAAGGCCCTCCAGGACTTCCTGCGGCCCGAGTTTCTCAACCGGGTGGACGAGATCGTCTGCTTCAACCAGCTCATCGAGGAGAACTTCCGGGGCATTGCCGCCATCATGCTGGGCGAGCTGGGGAAGACCCTGCTGGAGAAGAACATCACCTTCACCTGGGAGGACAGCCTGCTGGACTATCTGGTGAAGAAGTCCTACTCCGCCGCCTATGGCGCCCGGAACCTGCGCCGGCTCATCCAGAAGGAGCTGGAGGACGCCATCGCCGTCCGGCTCATCGAGAACTACCAGTTCCCGCCCACCCACCTGAAGGCCCTGTCCGACGGGACGGGCATCCAGCTGCTGTCCCTGTGAGGGCGGGCGGATTCTCCCTTTTGCCAGCTTGACAGTCCGGGGCGGACCCTGGTATGATAATGACACCGCACATCAGAGGGGGCGCCGCCGTGAACAACGAGGAAAAGATCCTTTCCATTCTCTCCGTCATGCAGGAGAAGATCTCCGCCATGGAGGGGAGTATCTCCACCATGGAGGGGAGTATCTCCACCATGCAGGGGGACATTTCCACCATGCAGGGCACAATCACTTCCATGCAGGGGACGATCACTTCCATGCAGGGGACGATCACCGCTATGCAGGGGGATATTGCCTCCATGAAGGAGGACATCTCCCAGCTCAACACCCGCGTGGACCGGCTGGAGACCAAGGTGGACCACATCCAGGAGGACCTGACCGACCTGATGGAGGAGCACTCCGTCACCCGGGGCAGCGTCAACCGGCTGGTGGAGTGGAGCGAGTCCGCCGGCTACATCATCCACTTCCCCCTGGACCAGGCGAAATAACCAAATACGGCAAGCGGCGCCGCCCGATGGGCGGCGCCGCTTTTGCCTGCCGAAACGTCTCTGCTAAGACGAATCTGTCCAAATTTTGGCGGGGAAGCTCGAGGGGGCGGCAGCCCGCCTCGAGTGAGATCGAATGCCCTGAACGCCTTGCACGGCAAGGCGTTCAGCGAGCGCAGCGAGGACTTTTCCGCCGCGCGGCGGCGGGAAAGTAACGGCATTTTTGCAGGCTGACGAAAAGGTCCAGGGACCTTTTCGTCAGCCTGATTGGCGCCGCCCATCGGGCGGCGCCGTTTTTTCCTGCTTCCGGGTCCTTACGCCCCGGTGAATTTGTTCCAATAGCCCATGGCAAAGATGAACAGGACGATCAGGGGGAGCACCCAGGTCACGTAGAACCGCACGCCCCGGGGGAATTTCAGCCCGTCGCCGGTGTTGGCCTCGGCCAGGAAGTTGTCCCAGCCCCAGCCGCTGCGCCGGGTGCAGAACAGCACGTACAGCAGGGAGCCCAGGGGGAGCAGGTTGTTGGACACCAGGAAGTCCTCCAGGGAGGAGATGTCCATACCGAAGGGCCGGAAGCCCGCCCACAGGTTGTACCCCAGCACACAGGGCATGGACAGCACCAGCACCCCCACCAGGTTCACCGCCACCGACTTCCCCCGGCTCCAGCCCCACCGCTCCATGCAGAAGGCCAGGATGTTCTCGAACACGGCGATGACGGTGGATACGGCGGCGAAGAACAGGAACACGAAGAACAGTCCGCCCCACAGCCGGCCCATAGGCATGTGGTTGAAGATGTTGGGCAGGGTGACAAAGATCAGGGAGGGCCCCTCCCCCGGGGACACCCCGAAGGCGAAGCAGGCGGGGAAGATGATCAGCCCCGAGGTGAAGGCCACGAAGGTGTCCAGCACCCCAATGCGCAGGGCCTCCCCCGCCAGCCGGTGCTCCTTGCCGATATAGCTGCCGAAGATGGCGATGGAGCCCATGCCCAGGGACAGGGTGAAGAAGGACTGCCCCATGGCGGCGAAGACCGCCTCCCCCAGAATCCAGTTGCCCTCCGCGTCGTACATCAGGTTGTGGAAGTTGGGCTGGAGATAGAACTTCAGGCCCTCCCCCGCCCCCTCCAGGGTCAGGGAGTTGACCGCCAGCACCAGCAGCAGGGCCAGCAGCGCCAGCATCATCACCTTGTTCACCCGCTCCACGCCGTTGCGCAGGCCCTGGAGGCACACCAGCATGCTGCCGATCACCACAATGGCCATGAACACGGTCATGATCACCGGCTGGGTCATGAGGGTGTCGAACTCGGCCTCCACCCCGGCGGCGTCCAGACCGGTGAAGTCCCCCCGGAGCATCTTCACAAAGTAGTACAGCAGCCATCCGGCGATGACGGTGTAGAACATCATCAGCAGATAGTTGCCCGCCAGGCCGCAGTAGCTGTACCAGTGCCACTTCGTCCCCTTGGGCTCCAGCCGCTGGAAGGACAGGGCGATGCTCCGCCGGCTGGCCCGGCCCACCGACAGCTCCATCACCATCACCGGCAGGCCCAGGATGATCAGGAACAGCAGGTACATCAGCACAAAGGCCGCCCCGCCGTACTGGCCGGTGATATAGGGGAACCGCCACACGTTCCCCAGCCCGATGGCGCACCCGGCCGAGATGAGCACAAAGCCCAG
>CALWYA010000051.1 GCA_944385645.1 uncultured Oscillospiraceae bacterium | reverse complement strand
GTCCCGGGAGGCGATGAGCATGGCGGCGATGACCAGCTCCTTCACCGCGTTGGCGTTGGCGCCGGGGGTGTTGAAGACCACGATGCCGCTCTCAGAGCAGCGGTCGATGGGGATGTTGTTGGTGCCCGCCCCCGCCCGGGCGATGGCCCGCAGGGCGTCGGGGAACTCATAGTCGTGCATGGGGGCGGAGCGCACCAGGATGCCGTCCTCGTTCTGTACGTCGTCCCCCACCTGGAAGCGGCTGGGGTCCAGCCGGGCCAGGCCGGCGGAGGAGATTTTGTTGAGGGTCTTGATACGATACATATTGAAAACCTCGAATCTGTATGGATGTCCTCCGAAGAAAGGATCGAGCCTTCCCCCTTTCAGGGGGAAGGTGGCACGGCCGTCAGGCCGTGACGGATGAGGGTGAGGACGCAGGTTGTATCCCTCGCCCCCTCATCCGCCCCCTCCGGGGGCACCTTCCCCCCTGTGGGGGGAAGGCTTTTTAAAGGGGATCGTTCAGTTGGCCTGATCGAACTTCTTAATGAAGTCGCACAGCTTCTCGACGCCTTCCACCGGCATCGCATTATAGATAGAAGCCCGCATGCCGCCCACCTTGCGGTGGCCCTTCAGGTTGACGAAGCCGGCCTGGGCGGCCTCGGCGACGAACTTGGCGTCCAGCTCGGGGGTGGCGGTGCGGAAGGTGACGTTCATGCCGGAGCGGGAGCCCTTCTCCGCGTGGCACTGGAACAGCCGGGTGCTGTCCAGGGTGTCGTAGAGCATGTTGGCCCGCTGCCACTTCAGCTTCTCCATCCCCTCCAGGCCGCCGTTCTCGTTGACCCAGTCCAGGGTGAGGCCCAGCATATAGATGCACCAGCAGGGCGGGGTGTTGTACATGGAGTCCTTGTCGATCATGGCCTGATAGCTCATCATGACGGGAGTGTAGGGCAGCTCGTGGCCGGCCAGCTCCTTCTTGATGATGACCACGGTGAGGCCGGCGGGAGCCATGTTCTTCTGGGCGCCGGCGTAGATGATGCCGTATTTGGACACGTCCACGGGCATGGACAGGATGTCGGAGGACATATCGCACACCAGGGGCACGTCCCCGGTCTCAGGCACATAGTCCCACTCGGTGCCATAGACGGTGTTGTTGGCGCAGTAGTAGAAATAGCTGGCCTGGGGGTCCAGCTGGATCTGCTCCTGGCGGGGGATATAGCTGTGGTCCCGGTCGGCGGAGGAGACGGCCAGGTTGATCTGGCCGTACTTCTGAGCCTCCTTATAGGCCAGGTTGGAGAAGTTGCCGGTGACGGCGTAGTCGGCCTTTCCGGTCTTGCCGATCAGGTTCAGCGGGATAGCGGAGAACTGGCCGGTGGCGCCGGTCTGGAGGAACAGGATCTGATACTCCTCCGGCACGTTCATCAGCCGGCGCAGCTTGTCCTGGGCCTCCTCAAAGATCTGGAGAAAGACCTTGGAGCGGTGACTCATCTCCATCACGGACATGCCGGAACCCCGGTAGTTGGTGATCTCGGAGGCGGCACGCTCCAGGGCGGAGAGCGGGAGCATGGACGGTCCGGCGGAGAAGTTGTAGACGCGCTGGTCGTTCATTTTGGGAGGACCCCTTTCTGTTCAAATAATTAAAGTACCCCACTCCATGTAAAAAGAATGGGGTACTTTAAATTATAAGAGGGGAAGCAGAGGGTGTCAATATCCCGAGTTTGCAAAAAAGGACGGGAAAGGTGGAGAATCTTGCTCAGCTTTGCCGAAACATCCCCTATCGCAGCAGGTACTGGACCATAAGCAGCAGCCCGAGCCCCGGCGCGCCCAGCGCCCCCAGCACCAGGGCGTTTAGCGGGTTGACCCCCAGGGAGACGCCGATGAGGCGGCCCGCCTGGGAGAACAGGGCCAGAAGGGCCAGCGCGGCCCCCGAGCGCAGGAGCAGCCCCAGCAGCCGGGCCGCCGGGCGGCGCAGCAGGAGCAGGGCGGCGCACAGCACCAGCCCCGTCAGGCACCAGGCCGCCGAGCCGGGTAGACCGGTCATGTGGCCCCCTCCAGCTCCTTGACCCGGCGCAGGAGGTAGTTGTACCGGGCCTGGAGGGAGTTGATCTCGAAGACATAGGACTCGATCAGGTCCCCGTCGCTGGCCGCGTTGAAGCTGCCGTAGGCCTGCTGAATCTGGGTCCGGGTGCGGGACAGAGAGTCCATCAGGGCCCGGCGCTCCTCCTCCCGGGTCCCCTGGCGGGAGAACAGGCGGTGTCTGCCCTTGGTCTGATGCATGGCGCTTCGCTCCTTTCCGGCTGGCTGGTTCTAGTGTATGGATAGTCTGGACAAATATTCCAGTCCTTAACCGGAAAAGAAGAGAGACACAGCCGCCGGTCCCGCCGCCGTCCGTGCCCCCCGGGGAGAATGAAAAAAGCCCGCGCATCCGCGCGGGCCGGGAGAGTTTATGGGGTCCGGTTGACAAAGAGCTGGTCGTAGGTGTAGAGCACCTCGGCCATCTGCCCCCGGGCGACGTCGGCGCTGGGGCTGAGCTGGGTGTCCGGGGAGATGGGGAGCAGGCCGTAGGCCACGGCCCAGGCCACGCCCTGGCGGGCCCAGATGGAGACGTTCTCGCCGCCCTCCACGGCGGACAGATCGGCGGCCTGACCGGTGGGGGCCCCGGTGTGCCGGGCGTACTGATAGAGGATCAGGGCCATCTGCTGCTGGGACAGGGGGGTGTCGGGGGAGAACAGATTGGCGGACAGCCCCGTCATGATCCCGTTCTGATAGCACCAGGACACGGCGTCATAGTACCAGGCGTCCTGGCTCACGTCGGAGAAGGAGCAGCCGCTGGCGGACAGGGAGCCCCCCAGCCGCCACAGGATCTGAGCCAGCTGGGCTCGGGTGAAGGGGCCGTCAGGCTGGAAGGTGTCCTCGTCGATGCCGGCGAAATAGCCCTGAGACAGGACGTATTCCACCGCGTCGTAGTAAGGGGAGTCGGGGGAGACGTCCTCGGGCATGATCACCTGGCCGTATACCCGCAGGTAGTAGGACAGCACCTGCTCCGTCCCGCCGGCGGGGGTGTACCGCAGGCTGACCACACACAGGGGATAGGTGTGGGCGCTGTCCTGAACGGGCAGGTCCAACAGCTCCGCCCGGGCCTGGGCCTCCTCCTGGCTGCCCTGGAGCAGAACCTGGGCGGACAGCACGTAGGTCTGGCCCGCCGACAGCGCCTGCCGGTCGGAGGCGGGGGCGGAGGAGGACAGCAGAGCCTCCCACACGGAGGCCTCCCGCCCCTCCGGCTGTTCGTACACCCCGTCCCCGTCCAGATCGGTGAGGTAGTCCGCCGTCACGGACACACCGTCGGCCTTGGGCTGGATGTAGAAGCTGGCGTCCTGGGTGATCCGGTTCAGGGCGCAGGTCACCTCGGCCGGCTCCTCCGCCCGGTATTGGCCGTCGGCGTCGGGGGTGTAGCGCTGTACCTGAATGACCTCCTGCCGCACGTCCATGCCGGCGGCGTCGATGAGAAAGTCGCAGAAGGCGGCGTCCGGCTGAGCACAGACGGGGAGCACCCCCGCCGCCGCCACCAGCAGGGCGGCCAGCAGCCGTTTCCAGGGTCTGATTGTCATTGCGGGGACCTCCTTTCCGGTCCGGGCTGAGCCGGGCAGCCTGTGGTCAAATCTATTATAGCCGCCGTGGGTAGATTTGGCAAGGAAAAAGGACAGGAAAAATTTCCCGTCATCCCTCCCTCTCGGAGGGACCGCAGGGGGGCAGACTGTCGGCGTCCCAGAGATAGCCCAGCTGGGACAGCTCCTGGTCGGTGTAAAACAGCAGCGTCCCCTCGGCCAGGGCGGACAGGTCCAGGTGCCGCCAGCCGTCGGAGGTCCGGACCACGTTCCAGAAGTGGGGCTGATCCCCCAAAATGCCCCGGGCCACCTGACAGGACAGCTCCAGCCGCTCTCCCAGGGCGGCCAGCGCCAGGGCAAAGCCCTCGCTGTCGGCCAGACCGTCCTCCATCAGGGCGTAGGCGGTGCTCCCGCCCTCGGGGGTGCAGGTCCCGGCGGCCAGGATGGCCCGGGCGGCGCCGGACAGGAGGGCGTCCCCCTGCCGGTCGGCCAGCGGGGCGGTGAGCTCCTCCAGCCACAGCTTCACCTGTCTCGCCCGCCGGGACAACTCGGCGCTGTCCAGGGGATAGGTGAGGAGGATCTCCACGATCCGCTGCAATCCGCTGTCGGGATAGATCTGAATGTCCAGATGGGGCATTCCCAGGGCACAGACCGGGACGCTGTAATAGGCCTGGGCGGCCAGGTCCCGGATGAAGTCCTCGTCCCCGTCGAAATAGCTGATGCGCAGCACGCACTCGGAGTCAAAGGCGGACAGGGCGGCGGCCAGCTCGGTGCGGATGGCGGTGACCCCGGTGGTCTGGACGATGGAGGCAATCTGCTCCGGGGTGCGTCGGTAGGTGAGGGACACCCTGGCCTCGTCATAGGGGACCAGGGAGGAGACGCTGTACTTGATGTGCTCCACCGCGTAGGCCCCCAGGGGGTCCTCCTGGACCACCTCCAGACAGGCGGCCTCCAGGTCCCCCTCCAGCTCCTCCGGGTCCAGATACAGGCGGATGGTGCCCTCCTGAGCCCCGGCATTCACCAGATAGATCAGGGCGTTGACCAGCTCCTGATAGCTGTCCGCCCGGAGCACCGAGGGGTCCCCCTCGGCGGTGGGGGCGGAGTTGTGAGGGGTGACGCTGGTGAAGCTCCGCTCCAGCATGGCGGAGCACCCGGTCAGGACCAGGACCGCGGCGGCGGTCAGAACCGCCAGGGTCCGGCGTATGTACTTCATGGGCGCCTCCTTTTCCAGTTCCGGTCAGTAGCCCAGCTCCTGCTCCACCAGGACGATCTCCATGTGCTCGATGCCCTGGGGCTTCTCCCACAGCACCGTCAGGGCGCGGCAGATGCGCTCGGGGCTCTGGCAGTCATAGCACCGGTCCCCCTTGACCGCGCAGGGGGTCTTTTTGCCCAGCCGCTGGGCGTTCTTGGGGGAGGCGATATTCCGGGCCCGCCACAGGGCGGCGTCATAGTCGGGGGCGACCTTGTTGGAGCCCACCACGAAGTACACCCGCCGGTGGCCGAACACCGTGGAGGCCACCCGGTTTCCGGTCCCGTCGATGTTGATGAGCTCGCCGGTCTCGGCCAGACCATTGACCGAGGAGAGGTACACCTGCGTCTGGGCCGCCTCCTCCAGGCTGCCCCCCTCCCAGTGCCATACCGCCCAGTTGTGGGAGGCCAGCCGGTCATACAGACCCAGCTCCTTGATGGTCATGGAGCCGCCCATGGACACGGTGGTCTGGTCGATCTGGCCGTCCAGATAGTCGGCCGCCTCCCGGGCGGTGGCGAAGCGGCGGACCTGATAGCCCCGGCGCTCCAGATTTTCGGTGAGTTTGTTCCAGTCGATCATGGAAAGTTCCTCCTTTATCGGGTCCCCGGCTCCCGCATGGGGCTCCGGGAGCGCATAAAATGGTTCGGACCATGTCCCTGCGACAAGGGGCAGTCACAGTCCGTCCTGCTGGTAGCGGCGGAAGCCCAGGCCCAGCACCTCGTGGGCGTTGCACACGATGAGGAAGGCCTCGGGGTCCAGCTGGTGGACCAGCCGCTTCAGGGGGACGATCTGCTTTTGATTGAAGGCGCACAGGAGCACCTGCTTTTCCTCCCCGGAGTAGCCCCCCTCTCCGTGGAGAATGGTCACGCCCCGGTCCAGCTGCTGGATAATGGCGTCGGTGATCGCCCGGGGCTGGGCGGTGACAATATAGGCCACCTTGGAGGTGTCCAGCCCGTAGAGCACCAGGTCGGTCACATAGGCGCACACCACCTGGGCGATGAAGCCGTACAGGGCGGTCTTGATGTTCCCGAAGGCCAGAGCCACCAGCACCACCACCGCCATGTCGATGACCAGCAGCATTTTTCCCATGGATACCCAGGAGAGCTTCAGCTTGACCAGCCGGGCGATCAGGTCGGTGCCGCCGGTGGTGGCCCCCTGGGCGAAAATCAGCCCCAGGGCCAGGCCGATCAGGGCGCCGCCGCACACGGCGGCCAGCATGGAGTCCATGGGCTGAAAGTCGAGAAACAGAGGGAACACATCCACCGCCACCGAGGACAGCGCCATGGAGTACAGGGAGGAGATCAGCAGATGACCACCCAGAAATTTCCATCCCAGGATAAACAGGGGGATGTTGACCACCAGGACGAACGTGCCGATGGGGATGGCGGGGAGAAAGGCGTTGACCACCTGGCCCACGCCGGTGATGCCGCCATAGCCGATCTGGTTGGGCGGGTAGAACCAGTCGAAGGCAAATCCGTACAGGATGGAGCCCACGGTGATCCAGAAATAACACTTCAGCGTGTCGGACAGGACAGGCTTGTTCAAGAGAGATGCGCCTCCGTTACAGCAAAGTCATCTGCTCCTCCCCCCGGTCCTCCTCCTTCAGCAGAGCGCCGGCCACAGGCAGGGAGCGGGCCCGGTACCGGGCGGGGTTGACGATAGCGGTCCGCTCCAGGGGCAGGACCTTCTCCACACGGTATTTGGGTTTCAGGGTCATCACGTTGACCCCCTGGGTGGAGCGGGTGGTCTTGGGGTTTAGGGCGGCGGTGTGGAAGATCATGCACCGGCCCTCGGTGGAGATGACCGCCGCCTCGAAGTCCTCCGTCAGGAGGAAGGCGGCCGCCAGGGGGGACTTGTCCGAATAGGCTCCGGTGAGCTTCTTGCGCCGGGTCTGGGTCTGATAGGCGCTCAGCTCCACCCGGGCGGCCTTGCCGTTTTCAAAGAAGAACAGCAGCTGTCCGGAGTAGTCCCCGGGGAGGCAGGCCCACACCGCCCGCTCCTCCGGCTCCATGGCCAGCTTGGTGGGCAGATAGTCCCCCAGGGCGCTGGCCTTGGTGTCGTCGAAGTCGGACAGCCGGGTCTTGTAGCACTGCTGCCGGTCGGTGAACACCAGCAGCTCGTCCCGGTTGGCGGCCTCCCACTGGAGATAGGGGCCGTCCCCCTCCTTGTATTTCTGTTCGCCGGACATGCGCAGGGACTGGGGGGTGATCTTCTTCAGATAGCCCTCCCGGGACAGGAACAGGTGGACGGGGTAGTCGGGGGTCTCGTCCTCCTCCCCCTGGTCCTGGTCCTCCTGGACCTCGTAGAGGATCTCGGTGCGCCGGGGCAGGGCGTATTTCTCCTTCACCTGCTTCAGCTCGCCGGCAATGATGTCCCGGATGCGCCGGGGGGAGTTCACGGTGTCCTCCAGGTCGGCGATCTCCCCCTCCAGGGCCTCCACCTCCTGGGTGCGCTTGAGGATATACTCCTTGTTGATGTTCCGCAGGCGGATGTCGGCCACATACTCCGCCTGGACCTGGTCGATGCCGAAGCCGATCATCAGGTTGGGCACCACCTCGGCGTCCTCCTCGGTCTCCCGGATGATCTGGATGGCCCGGTCGATGTCCAGCAGGATGCGCCGCAGGCCCTTCAACAGGTGGAGCTTCTCCTTTTTCTTCTTCATGGAGAAGTATACCCGCCGGCGCACCGACTCCATGCGCCAGGCCACCCACTCCTCCAAAATCTCCCGCACCCCCATGACCCGGGGCATCCCGGCGATGAGGATGTTGAAATTGCAGGACTGGCTGTCCTGGAGGGGGGTGAGGCGGAACAGCTTCTGCATGAGCTTGTCCGGTTCGGTCCCCCGCTTCAGGTCGATGGTCAGCTTCAGACCGGACAGGTCGGTCTCGTCCCGGACGTCGGCGATCTCCTTCAGCTTGCCGCCCCGGATGAGCTCGGTCACCTTGTCGATGATGGCCTCGCTGGTGGTGGAGTAGGGGATCTCATAGACCTCGATGAGGTTCTCGTCTTTGTTGTAGCGCCACTTGGCGCGCACCTTGAAGGAGCCCCGGCCGGTGCGGTAGATCTCGTCCAGAGCGGCGGGGTCATAGAGCAGCTGTCCGCCGGTGGGCAGGTCGGGGGCCTTCAAAGTGGCGGTCAGGTCGCAGTCGGGGTTGTTCAGATAGGCGATGGTGGTGTCGCACACCTCGCCCAGGTTGAAGCCGCACACGCTGCTGGCCATGCCCACGGCGATGCCCTGGTTGGCGGAGACCAGCACGTTGGGGAAGGTGGTGGGCAGGAGGGTGGGCTCCTTCATCTTGCCGTCGTAGTTGTCCACGAAGTCCACCGTGTCCTGGTCGATGTCCCGGAACAGCTCGGCGCAGATGGGGTCCAGCCGTACCTCGGTGTACCGGCTGGCCGCCCAGGCCATGTCCCGGGAGTACACCTTACCGAAGTTGCCCTTGGAGTCCACGAAGGGGTGGAGCAGGGCCCCGTACCCCCGGGACAGGCGGACCATGGTGTCGTAGATGGCCGCGTCCCCGTGGGGGTTGAGCTTCATGGTGGCCCCCACCACGTTGGCCGACTTGGTCCGGGGCTTGTTCAGCAGGCCCATGTCGTACATGGTGTACAGCAGCTTCCGGTGGCTGGGCTTGAAGCCGTCGATCTCCGGGATGGCCCGGGAGACGATGACGCTCATGGCGTAGGGCATGTAGTTGAGCTCCAGCGTCTCGGTGATGGGCTGCTCCAGCACCTCGGCCCGCAGACCCATCACATGGGAGGTGTCCACCTTATTTGCCCCCTCGTGAGGGGTCTTTTTCTTAGCCATTGGTATCAGTCCTTTAAGGGATGGATAATTGAGAATTGATAATTGAAAATTAAGGCGTGGACGAAAGATTGGAATAAAAATTATCAATTATCCATTTTCAATTGAGTTACGAAATGTCCGCCAGCTCCAGGTATTCATACCCGTGGTCGGCGATGTGGTTCTTCCGGCCCTGGAGGTCGTCCCCCAGGAGGAGGTCGAAGACAGCGGCGGTGCGCGCCACATCCTCGGGCATGACCTTGATGAGCCGGCGGGTGGCCGGGTTCATGGTGGTCAGCCACATCATGTCCGGGTCGTTCTCGCCCAGACCCTTGGACCGCTGCACGTCGTACTTCTTGCCCGCCAGAGCGGCCACGATGTCGTTCTTCTCCTTGTCGGAGTAGGCGAACCAGGTGTCCTCCTTGCAGGTGATCTCGTACAGGGGGGACTCGGCGATATACACGTACCCCTCCTGGATGAGGGTGGGGGTGAGGCGGTAGAGCATGGTGAGGATCAGGGTGCGGATCTGGAAGCCGTCCACGTCGGCGTCGGTGCAGATGACGATCTTGTTCCACCGCAGGGCGGACAGATCGAAGGAGGCCAGGTCCTTCGCCCGCTTCTCCTTCACCTCCACCCCGCAGCCCAGCACCTTCAGCAGGTCGGTGATGATGTCGCTCTTGAAGATCTTGCCGTAGTCGGCCTTCAGGCAGTTCAGGATTTTGCCCCGCACGGGCATGATGGCCTGATACTCCCCGTCCCGGGCCATCTTCACGCTGCCCAGGGCGGAGTCGCCCTCTACGATGTACAGCTCGCTACGGGTTACGTCCTTGGTGCGGCAGGGGACGAACTTGGCCACCCGGTTGGACACATCCATGGCGCCGGTGAGGGACTTTTTCAGGTTCAGCCGGGTGCGCTCGGCGTTCTCCCGGGAGCGCTTGTTGATGAGCACCTGGTCGGCGATCTTCTGGGCGTCCTGGGGATTCTCGATGAAATAGACCTGGAGCTGGGAACGCAGGAAGTCGGTCATGGCCTCCTGGACGAATTTGTTGTTGATGGCCTTTTTG